>CADBTU010000017.1 GCA_902797625.1 uncultured Bacteroidota bacterium
AATCTCAATCTTTTACAAGAAAGAGAAGGTTGAACGAAGAGATATGTTGCTGATAGTTTTAGGTGCATTTTGCTTGGTAGGAACTCAATTAGCATTTGCTGAGGCTATGAGCTACATATCACCAACGTATGTATCGTTGATATCAGCTATGTCGCCTTTAATAGTAATGTTGATGGCTGCAGTTTTTTTAGGCGAGCCTATTTCATCAAGGAAAGCAATTGGAGTATTGTTTGGCATTTCAGGGGCATTAGTAATGATTCTGTTTTCTTTACACGATGAAACTCATTATAGCACAATTGGAGCTATATTATGTTTTGTAAACATCTTGTTTTATGCATCTTATTTGTTAGTTACCAGAACAATATCAAGTAGATATTCGCCAATAACACTAATGAAGTGGATGTTTCTGTTTTGTGCTATTATGAGTGTTCCACTTGCGTTACCTTCAATAGACGAGTCGTTACTGTTATTTGGTAAAGCACCAGCAATAGCTTATGTGAATATGGGTATAGTAGTAGTCTTTGCCACTGTTGTAGCTTATTTTTTGTTGCCTGTAGCTTTGAAATATTTAAGACCAACAACTGTAAGTATGTACAGCAATATGCAACCTATAGTTACTTCAATTGTAGCGATTGCGGTAGGACAAGACTTGCTAACATGGAACAAGCCTTTATCTTTGATATTAGTTGTTATTGGAGTGTTTTTGGTTACAACAAGCCGTGCAAAAGGCGATTAACCTTTTAATAATTCTTTATTGTTGATACGGGGCCATTTACGGAACCAACTGCGTATTTTGAGACCAATAACACCGAATATAGCTTCGCGGAAGATACCAGAGCTCATCTTTGAAGTACCTAATGTTCTGTCTTTAAAAATAATAGGAACCTCAACAATTTTGAAGCCTAATTTCCATGCTGTAAATTTCATTTCAATTTGGAAACCGTAGCCAATATGTTTAATTTTATCAAAATCGATAGAGTTAAGGACTTCAGCGCGGTAGCAAATGAAACCAGCGGTGGTATCTTTAACAGGAATGCCCAGCACAAGGCGCACGTACATCGAGCCGTAGTAAGACATCAGAAGTCGCCCCATAGGCCAATTAAGAACATTCACACCTTGGCAGTATCGAGAGCCAATAGCAATACCTGCATTTTGTGTTTCGCAAGCATCAAAAAGGCGCTGTAAGTCGTTAGGATCGTGAGAGAAATCAGCGTCCATCTCAAAAAGATAGTTGTAATCTCGTGTTAAACCCCATTTGAAACCATGTATATAGGCAGTGCCTAATCCTAACTTTCCAGAACGTTCTTCAATAAATAATTTTCCTTCAAATTCAGGAATTAAAGACTTAACTATATCAGCTGTTCCGTCAGGTGAGTTGTCGTCAATTATAAGTATATGAACATCAATAATAGAGAATATTGTGCGAATGATATTTTCAATATTCTCTTTTTCTTTATAAGTTGGAATTATGACCAATCTTTTCATATAAGGTTATTATTTTGTTAAAACTATAAAAACAGGTAGATGATCACTATAACCGCCTTGGTAATTACCCGATACGAATGATCTGAAAGGATAATCCATATAAGATCCTATTTGTGTTAGCATATAAGGTTTCCTAAAGACGTGTGCAGAGTGAAACTTATAGGTATTGGGTTTAGCGTTTATTAAAGCACCAGATATAATAATGTTGTCTAACATTTCCCACGAATCGCGAAAGGCGTAAGAGCCAATGCCATCACGGAATAGTTTCCACATAGGGTTAAAAAGGTCGTACTGTGTAAGATTGTCGTCTCTTTTCTGAATATTCATTTCTTTAGCAATACAGGCAGAAGAGGGATTGTCGTTTAAGTCTCCCATATAAATAAACTTAGCATTAGGGCGCGAGTGAAGCACTGAATCAGCAATGTGTTTTGCTAATTGCCCTGCGGCAATACGTCCTGGCAAACTTCTTTTCTCTCCGCCTGATTTAGAAGGCCAGTGGTTAACAACGATGTCTATAGTATCAGTTTCATCAAGTATGCCAGTCATTAGCCATTGGTCCCTGGAAATAAAATCAGGGTTACCAGGTACGTTAAGAGGAAAGGCTTTTGTGCCGAGAATTTTAAATCGAGAGGCATCGTAGAAGAAAGCAACATCAACTCCACGTCGGTCTGGAGATTCATGATGACAAACAGAGAAATTGTATTTTCGTAGTAGTTCAGTTGCTGCTAAGTCTTTCATAACCAATTCGTTTTCAATTTCTGAAACTCCGAGCACAACAAGACCACCATCTAAACTTGCTATATCGGCTATTACTCTTGATAGGTTTTTAAGTTTATGATGGTACCGCTCAGAATTCCATCTATAGTCGCCAGAAGGTAAAAATTGTTCATCGTTTTTGTTGGGGTCGTCTATAGTATCGAAGAGATTTTCAACATTATAAAACCCGATTAAAGCTTTTTTATGCTTATCTTGTGCGAATGTAGTTGATAGAATAACTACAAATATAAATGATATGGTAAGTGTTTTTTTCATTACATTAAACAAAACGCAAAAGTAATAAAAAAATATGAATAGTAAAGTTGATTATATTTTTTTGTCAATAATGTATTGAAGAATTTGCACTGCATTTGTAGCAGCACCTTTGCGGAGATTATCAGCGACAACCCAAAAATTGAGAGTTTTAGGTTGAGTTAAGTCGCGCCGTATTCGTCCAACGAATACATCATCGTTGTGTTCAGCAAATATAGGCATAGGATATTTATTATTAGCTGGATCGTCTAAAACAACAACGCCAGGCATAGAATCAAGGAGAGAGAAAACCTCAGAAATATCAAACTCATGGTGAAATTCAGCATTTACAGCTTCAGAATGGCCACCTGTAACAGGAACGCGAACAACAGTGGCAGTAACTTGTATTGAGTTGTCGCGCAGTATCTTTCTTGTTTCATTAAGTAGCTTAACTTCTTCTGTTGTATATCCATCATCACCGAAAGAACCACCGTGAGGGAAAAGATTAAGGTCGATGGGGTAGGGATATGCCATATTACACTCTTCACCAGCTCTTTCTTTAAAAAGTTGGTTTACGGCATTCATACCTGTGCCAGTAACAGATTGATATGTTGAAACTACAACTCTTTTTATTTGATATTTTTTATGAAGAGGAGCTAAGGCCATAACCATCTGAATAGTAGAGCAGTTAGGGTTTGCAATAATCTTATCTTTTGATGTTAGAATATCACCATTTATTTCGGGAACAACGAGAGGAATATCTTCGTATGAGCGCCAAGCCGATGAATTATCAATAACTGTTGTTCCGTTTTTAGCAAAGATTGGAGCATATTCCAATGATGCGGAACTTCCTGCTGAGAATATTGCAAAATCAGGTTTTTTTGAAATGGCTTCATCTACAGAAACTATTTCTATATCTTTATCACCAAATTTTATCTTTTTTCCTACAGAACGCGAAGATGCTGCTGGAATTAACTCACAATTACAGAAACCTCTCTCTCTTAATACTTTAAGCATCACGCTACCAACTAAACCAGTGGCTCCAACAAGTGCTATTTTCATTGTTTTTAATTTTTAAAAAAAAAATTTAATTAAGCTTGACTTTTCGCTGCAAATTTACTATTTTTGCTGACATAAACGAAAACAAAATAATATGAATAAAAACTTGAAAATCTTGTTTCTTATTTTTGTGTTGGGAATGGTTTATATTTCTACACTTTATTCTCAAACGCCTTCGTTATTAAAACGATATGATGTTGTTGTGAGTGAAATAATGGCTAAACCAACTCCAACTATAGAACTTCCTAATGTGGAATATATTGAGCTTTATAACCGCTTACCTTCAAAGTGTATTCTCCGAGGATGGAAAATAAAAATTGGAAATACATTGAAAACTCTTCCAGAGTTTACCATCGATAGTATGGGATTTGTAGTGGTTGTTGCAAGTAAAAATTATGAGCAAGTGAAACCTTTATGTGGTAATATTATTTCCTTATCATCCCTTTCTATCGCAGATGCAGGTCAATCTATAACTTTGTTAAACGAGTATGATGAGGTTATACATAACGTTAGTTTTAAGATGAGTTGGCATTCTGAAGAGATAAAACGTGAAGGAGGTTGGTCGTTAGAAATGATAGATATAGGAAAACCTAATGCCGGAAAAGCCAATTGGGATTCTTCTGTAGATAAGAAAGGAGGAACTCCAGGAAAAACAAATTCTATCACAAATTTTATTATTGATGATGCACCACCTGATATTGAGGCGGTTACGATGCTCGACAGCTCTGTATTACGTGTGCATTTTAATGAGAGTATATCGTTGCAAAATCCAGAAGATATATCGTTTGTAAAAGTAAATCAAGATCTTAAGATTAGAAATATTTCTGAAGTGCCGCCTGATTTTACTTCTATAGATCTCTTTTTTGCTAATAATATGCAGAAAGACAAACTATATGCAATTTCTGTGCAAGGTAATGTTTATGATTGTGCTGGAAACTTTTTGATAAATAGTGGCGAGCGTACTTTTGGGATACCTTCTGAATTGAAGCCTAATCATTTGCTAATTAACGAGTTTTTGACAAGCTCATTCGATGGTTCTGATGCTGATTATTTGGAAATTTTCAATAATAGCAACGAAATTATTGATTTAAGAGATTTGAAAATAGGTTACGGAGGTGATATATTGCCAAAGAAGTCTATTGTTGCTGTATCAAAAGGTATGCAAATGATGCCTAAAAGCTATGTTGTATTCTCAAAAAACCGTGAAATAACTTTTCAACACTATTTTTGTAAGGATGAGAAAACGATAGTTCAATGTGATTCTCTTCCGAATTTTGCAATTTCGGAGGGAACCATATTTCTATCAGATAATTCGTTGCGAATAATAGATAAATTACACTATGAGGAGTCTATGCACTACTCTAAGTTGCTGAAGACAAATGGTGTGGCTTTAGAACGGCTAAGTTTCGATAGACCGACGCAGTCTGTTGATAATTGGTTTTCTGCTGCAGAAACAGCAGGTTATGGAACACCAGGTTATGAAAATTCACACTCTTCAAACTCTGTTTTTTTAGCAAAATTCGATATTTCTAATGAAGTTATTTCGCCAAATAATGATGGTTTTGATGATTTTTTGGAGATATATTGTGAGTTTTATGATGAGGGTGAGCGTTTGACTATAAATATTTTTAATGAAGATGGTTTTATAGTTAAACATTTGCTTAATAATGTGTTCTGTGGGAAGACTAACTATTTTATTTGGGATGGCACCGATGATAACAATAATCTTTTACCGCCAAGTTTTTATATAATTCAGTTAGAGAGTTGGAATTTAGCTTCGAGTAAAGTAAATAGAAAAAGGAAAGTAGTAGCTATTTATCGATGATAAATTGAAAACCGTCATAGCCTAATGTTACATTTTTAGGAAGAAGTTTTTCAACAGAGTGGTAAAGTCCTATCTCGTGAGAAACGTGTGTGAGAACAGCTTGTTTCGGAGCAACCTTATTTATAAAGTCTAAAGCTTGTTCTAAATTGAAATGAGAATAATGTTCTTTGATACGCAGAGAGTTTATCACTAATAATTCTACATTTTGTAGATAGCGAAACTCAGACATAGAGATAAAGCTTGCATCAGTTATGTAAACAATATCAGCAATTCGATAGCCTAAAATAGGAAGTGTTAAGTGGCGAACTTGAATAGGTTGAATTTCAATATTGTTTACAAAAAAAATATCGCGGCGCACAGGATGAAGATTAAAAGCAGGAGCTCCTGGATACGGATTCTCTTTAAAAGCATAGTCAAAATCTTTGCGAATAACAGATAAAACTCTTTGCATTCCAAAAATATCAATAGGAGAGTTTTGTTTGAAATAGATAGGACGTACATCATCTAATCCAGCAAGGTGGTCTTTATGTTCGTGAGTCATAAGAATAGCGTCAATAGACTCTATTTTTTCACGTAGCAATTGTTGTCTGAGGTCGGGACCAGCGTCAATAAGCAATCGAGTATTACCAATTTCGATAAAAGCAGAGGTGCGTAGCCTTTTGTCGAGTTTGTTATTTGAGCAACAAACATCACAATTGCAACCAATAACTGGCACGCCTTGGGATGTTCCAGTTCCTAAAAGAGTTATTTTTTGCATCTAAAAATTAGCAAAGGCAATAATGTCAAACAAAAAGGACATTATTGCCTTAAGATTATGAAAAAAACGAAATTATTTAAGAAGTTTGAAAAATTCAATCATCAAATCCCAGCACATTTTAACGGTTTTGATTTCTAATTTTTCATCAGGAGAGTGAACCCCGCGAAGTGTTGGACCAAAAGAGACCATATCCAAGTCTGGGTATTTTTCGGAGAAGAGCCCACATTCTAATCCTGCGTGAATGGCCAAAACTTGAGGTTCTTTATGGAAAATATTGTGATATGCTTCAACTAACACTTTAAGAGCCTGAGAGTTAGGGTTTGGATTCCAGCCAGGATATCCATCAGAATTGGTAACATCTGCGCCAATCATCCAGAATGTAGCGGACACTCTGTCAACAATAGCTTGTTTTTTAGACTCCACAGAGCTACGTTGGCTGGTGGTGAATACAATCTCGTTGTTTATCACTTTTACAGAAGCGAGATTTGTAGAAGTTTCTACAAAATTGGCAATATCTTGCGACATTGAGACAACGCCGTGCGGACAAACAACCAAAACGTTGAGAATGTCGATCTGGAAATTTTCTTCAAATACGTTTTCTATAGGCTCTGCATCTTCAATAGTTACAGCGATATTCGGGTCTGTAGTATGGAATTCTTCGCGATAAATCTTTTCCATAGAGGCAACGTAGTTTTTCCAATCTTCAACAAATTCAACTGGAATAGCAACAATTGCATAACCCTCGCGGGCGATGGCATTTCTAAGGTTTCCAGCTTGGATGTCAGCAATACGCAAATTGTAGTCGCTATAAGAATTCCAAAGGATACGAGCCAAGAGCTTTACTGCATTACCGCGACCTTTATTTATATCATCTCCAGAGTGTCCACCGAGAAGTCCTTTTACTTCAATTTTGAAAAACTTACAATCCTCTTCTAATTTTTCATAAATGCACTCCAAAGAGGCAACGGTATCTTGTCCTCCAGCGCAGCCGATAAAGAACTGTCCTTCATCTTCAGAGTCGAGGTTGAGTAGCATTTTTCCATTCATAAATCCAGCTTCAATAGCCTTTGCTCCAGATAAGCCAGTTTCCTCATCAACAGTGAAAAGGCACTCAATAGGACCATGTTCTATAGTGTTGTCGTCGAGGATTGCTAATGCCATAGCCATACCTATGCCATCGTCGGCACCGAGAGTAGTTCCTTTTGCTTTGAGCCACTCGCCATCAATATATGTTTCAATAGCATCTTTTTCAAAATCAAAAATTTTGTCGTTATTTTTTTCACAAACCATATCCATGTGAGATTGTAAAACAACAGGTGTAACATTCTCTTTTCCAGGAGTTGCAGGTTTTGAAATTAAAACATTGCCAGCTTTATCTCTTTTTGTTGGTAGTCCAAGCTTTTTACCAGTTTCTTCTAACCATAACGAAATTTTCTCCTCTTTTTTAGAAGGGCGTGGTATTTTCGTAATCTCATTAAAATAATAGAATACTTTTTCGGGCTTAAGACTTAACATTTCTTCATTCATAATGTTCTATTTTTATTGTGTTTGGGAACTATTTTTATGTTTGCAAAAATAAAAAAAAAAGAATATCTTTGCAATTAACACAACGAATATAATTCTTGCTCTTATTCACAAATAAAGAAGTTCTAAAATGTTACTGTTAAAAACGTTAGAAGAAACAATAGATCATCAAGCTAAAATACAAAATGATGAATTTGAGGAAATAATGCAAAAAAATCTTCACGAAAGGATTAGAAAAGGTTATACAATGACAAATCTGTTTGTGGAGATTGAGTTTTTTGATGGGACTCCCCGTTTTTGTAAATTCCTCGACTCCCCATTAAGATATGTTCGCAGAATAAAAATTCATTCAGATCAAAATAATCTTAAAATACGCGAGGGTTCTCAGGTTCAAATACTCAATAAAGATTACAATTTATCCTTTACTATGGAAGTTGAATTTGATGGTATCACAGATTTTGTGCTTCTATCCAACGATTTTCAGATTCGTGATAATTTTATGAACTCTGAAAATTATCCAACTCAAAATTGGGAATTAAATATTCTTAATCAGGATGTTACCAATAAACTTCTTAAATCTACATTAGACATTCTTCATGCAAATCCTCAAATATCTAATTTCTTTCAATATTTTTTTGAAGGAAAGTATAAAAATGAATATTCAAAAGAAGATGCAATCTATAGCGAAAATTTATCGCAAAATGAAGCAATTTGTAAGTCTTTGTTTTGCAGTTATTTTCATCTAATACAAGGACCTCCAGGAACAGGTAAAACACATACTGTTGCAAAAATAGTATCTCTTTTGGTGGCTCAAGGGAAGCGAGTGTTTATTACTGGACCAACTCACACATCTATAAACAATTGTCTAAGTGCTATTTCTAAAATTTTGAAAGATAAAACAAAAGTTGTAAAAATAGGAGAGCGCTACCAGACAGAAGAGATTTTAGATAATCTGCATATCACATTTATAAAGCAGTTGAGAATGTCGGAGTATCAAAATAATGAAAAGTATTCACAGAGTGGCATAGTTATAGGTGCAACTCCTTATTCGTTGTGTTACCCTGCAAGTAAAAAGTTGGAAGGTTGGTCTTTTGATTGCTCAATTTTTGATGAAGCTGCGCAACTGAGTGTTCCTTTAGCACTATCTGCAATGTTGATAACAAAAAAAAATATCTTCGTTGGCGATCATAAACAGTTAGATCCTATTATACCACCCAAAAAAGACAGTAGTAGCTACTTCGACTGTAGTATTTTCAGAAAACTTACAGATTTGTACCCTAATGATATAACGCTTTTAGATCAATCATACCGATTAAATTCTGAACTAATAAGAGTACCAAATATATTGTTCTATGAAAATAAACTCTCGTCGGTACGTGAGATTCAAAAACCATTTTTAAGCTATTTTTGTGAGCGTTCAGCGCACTTACTATCAGGAGATTCAAATGAATTACTTGTTTTACATCGTGAGTTTGACTCTCTTGGGAGGTCTTCTTTTGAAGCAAAAATTGTGTCAGATATTGTATATGATCTAATTAAAAACTCAGTATCGATAGAGGAAATAGGGATAATAAGCCCATATAGAGCTCAAGTTAGAGAAATAAAAAAGATGTTAGTAGAGCATAACAATATGTCTAACGAACAAGTGAATCAGATGCTCATAGATACTGTAGAGAGAATGCAGGGACAAGAGAGAGCCTACGTTATTTATAGTATGTCAAATGCAAATCCGCGTGAAGTTGATGATAGATATAGCTTTTTTTATAGTCCCAACCGACTAAATGTGGCTATAACACGAGCATATATAAAAACGGTAGTTTTAGCAAATGACAATATTTTTCAATGTTGTGAGCAGATATTAGAAGAAGATAATCCAAAATTGATTAAAGATTATGCTAAAATATTTCTAAAGTACAAAGAATTTTCAACAAAGTATGAAATTTTTTCAGAAGATGATGAATGGTAAGAAAAAAAAACTCTTCGATTAAGAAAAATATGTACATTTGCGCGTTCATTTGATTGTTAAAATAAAACATAATTCATTATGAGTAAATTAATATCTATAGAAGAAGCTGTTTCTCACATTAAAGACGGAATGACAATAATGTTCGGAGGTTTTTTAGGTGCTGGTACGGCGGTGAAATTGGTTGAAGCCATAGCAAATAAAGGTGTTGAAAATTTAACTTTGATAGGAAATGATACGGCTTATCCAAATAAGGCAATCGGTATGTTAATAGCGAACCATCAAGTTAAAAAATTATACGCTTCGCATATAGGAACCAACGCAGATACAATACAACAGTTCAACGATAAAACTCTTGAAATAGAGTTTGTTCCACAAGGCACTTTGGCTGAGCGAATCCGCTGTGGTGGCGCGGGACTCGGAGGTGTTTTAACTCGCACTGGACTTGGAACTGTTGTTGAAGAAGGAAAACGTAAAATTGAAATAGATGGCGTTGAGTATCTTTTGGAAATGCCTCTTCATGCTGATGTGGCCCTCATAGGTGCAAGTGTTTGCGATACTTTTGGTAATGCTATTTATAAAGGTACTACCCAAAACTTCAATCCCACAATGGCTACAGCTGCAGATCTTGTTATCCTTGAAACTAAAGAATTAGTGGAAGTTGGCGAAATCCCTATGGAACAAATCCATACTCCAGGTATTTATGTTGATTATATCGTAAAATAATATTTAAAACTACTTTCTCCCGGCTGATTGTTCATTACATTCAGCCGGTTTTTTATGAAAAAACGTTATTATATATGCCTCATATATCTGATTTTGTGTATAGTCTCTTATGCACAAGATAAGTATAATTGCGTCGATATAAATCTGAATAATGTTGTAGATATTAAGTGTGTTCCTTGCGAAAAACAAGGTTACTGTGTTATAAAAACTTATCGATTTACTGATTCTTTGAAAGTTGAAATATCAAAGTTTGATACTTTGATGCAAACTCAAATGGACACATCTTTCTTTCTGATAGGTGGTTACAACATGTTGAATGGTAACTATGAACACGGCGAAATTGCAATCCTATTTAAAAATGACTTATCACGAAAACTTAGTGTATTCACAATTGTAACTTATGGCATTAATGATAAGTTGCTTAGAATAAGAGAAATAGAAAATATTATAGACGCGAAAGAAATTGATGATTTTCATCATTTTTCTGGAAATTTAATCTTTTCTACAAAAAATAAAAACTCTGAAGATAAGTTATGGTTTTTGCCAAATGAAAGTTCAGAATTAATACCATTTGATTTTAATAATAAGTTTAGAATGAGGGTTTTAGATGTGATTTCTGAAATGGATCCTCAACAATATACTTTTTGTTTATCAGCCGATAGTAAAACATTCTTTTTCCAAACAGATGTTTTTGGCAAAATAAATTTTGCTAATATCATTTCTGAAAATTCAACTTCTGCTTTTATAAATAAAATCTCTAATAAGCATTATTTGCTGAGTTTTAACGAAAAAGGAGAGACTTTTTTGAAGATTCGCGTTGCGGAAGTGTTTAACAATAGTGTAGAAACTAAATCTCGTGTAGAATATAGTTTGAAAGGAAATTTGCGAACAACAACCGATATTGAGCAATCTTTGACCTCAGGAAGGCTGTTGTCAACCGTTCCGCAAAATGCTCATTTTTCTCAAATTCAGAATTTCAGGGGAGAACTGTTGATGGCTGATGTGGTAGATGTCTATCTTCCTGAATATCAACAATACTATAATGGATATTACTATGATACGAGGATTTACGGATATAGATACCAGTATGCAAAAGTAAATTTCTACGATACTAATGGAATAGTTGTTAAGTCGCTGACAGTACCATTTAACGATTCGCAAATGTTGCATACAGAAACCATTGCGAAAACTAAAGTAGCTTTTCTAAATAATGAACAGATATTGCTCTATTATATGGATAGCGAGGGTTTTACTACTCAACTTTTGAATGAAAAATATGAAGTTATCGACCCAGCGCGTTCTTCAGAAATACCATTGCGAAGTAAAATGTTTAAACATCGAAATGCTGAGGTGGATATTTTTACACCTTGGTATGGTAATAATTATTTCTTGATAGGTGCAATTCAATATTCTAAAGACAAGAAGATTTTTCCACTTGGATATATTATTAATAAATTGAAATTCGAATAGAAATGAATAAAAAACCTGTTTTATTGATTTTAGCTGCAGGAATGGGCAGTAGATATGGCGGACTAAAACAATTAGACGCTATGGGGCCAAATGGCGAGACAATGTTAGATTACTCAGTAAAATACGCTGTTGAGGCTGGTTTCGGAAAAGTAGTATTAGTGATTCGTAAGCACATGGAACAAGATGTTCGTAGGCTTATTTTTCCACGTTACGAGAATGTTATAGAGGTATCATCTGTTTTTCAAGAATTAGATAAGTTGCCACAAGGTTTCGCGGTTAATCCAGAACGTGTAAAACCTTACGGAACCGCCCATGCAATCCTCATGGCAAAAGATTTTATAAATGAACCCTTTACAGCTATCAATGCTGATGATTTTTACGGGCGTGAATCTTTTTTTGTGATGGCTGACTTTTTAAAAAATGAAACTGCTAATAATGATAGGGCATTTTCAATGGTTGGTTATAGTTTAAAGGATACACTTTCTGAATTTGGTACAGTTTCTCGCGGTGTGTGTACTCTTAACGATGCAGGTTCGCTTGTCTCAGTTAAAGAGTTGCGTAAAATATCTAAAAATCACGGTAAAATCACAAATATTGAAAATGGTATCACAACAGAGCTAACAGGCGATGAGTTCGTTTCGATGAATTTTTGGGGATTTTCTCCATTGATTTTCAAATATTTAGAAGAATTATTTATAGAATTTCTGAATGAAAATAACGATAATCTTACCGCCGAATATCCAATTCCTGATGTTGTTACCTATGTGTTAAAAAATAATCTCGCAGATATGAAAGTTTTACCCACAGCATCTGAATGGTTTGGAGTAACATATCCAGAAGATAGACCATCTGTAGTAGAAAAATTGAAACAAATCTGAGTATCAATGAAGATCTATAAAGTCTAAATTTTAACTCTTAAAAGATTGTAGATCTTTAATATTAAATAATCTAAAAACAATTGAGAGAAAGAAAGCGCATATAATTGATATAGATAAGCTTATTATAGTGTTAAATCCAGAATAATTACACAAAAGGTAGGTTGAGATAAATAAAGCTAAAGCGAATGCGGCAATATTCGTAAACTGAATAGTTTTGAAAGGTATATTCAATATTTTGAGAGAGAAAGCAAATTGAAGAGAGCAAACAGAAAGTTGTGTAATAAGACTGGCAACAGCAGAACCTTGAGCACCATAGTTTGGAATCAAGATGAGGTTCATAATTATGTTGATAATTAGGCAGGCAGCTGCAATAATATTGAGATATTTAAGGTTTCCGTTGGCAGTTAGCAATGTTCCAAAAAGATATGTGAAAGATAGAGGAACTAACCCGAAAATAATCAATTCAAAAACTTCTACGCTTTGAACAATGTTATCATTATAGAACAATTTTATAACAGGTTCTCGATAGACGAACAGAATTATTGCAGCAGAAAGAGAGAAAAACGATAGGAGAAGAAAGGCTGTTTTTGTAATTGGCAATATATTTTGCTTTTCTTTCAACATTTTTGAAAAGAGAGGAAGTAAAATCACTGAGAAAAGATATGGAACAATGGCAAGGGTATCAAAGAGTCGAAAAGCTGTGGCATATATGCCAGATTGAAAAGCCGCAACATTGTTAGGTAACAGACGTTCAATCATAACAGAGTCGAGGCGGTAGTAGCAAGTCATTAGAAAAGTTACCAAAGCAAAAGGGAAGCTGTTTTTTATAATTGAGAGTGCACTTTGCCAATTGAAAGTAGGCTTCACAAAGTAGCTTTTTCTTAATACAATAGTTATAGCTATCGCGATAGTTATGAGATAAGAGACCGTTTGGCACCAAATAAACCATTCGATTTGAAATTGATATTTGGAGATATTACTCCAAAGAAGTATTCCGCAGAAAAGTATCATTAAAAGTTTATCGAGAATAGAGATTACGCTATCAGTTTTGAACATCATCAAAGCAGAGATATTAGACCTAACGTAGAGTATGAAAGCGTTAAGAAATTGATTTAGTGCAATCCATAAGAGAAGTTTTAGATGGAATTTGCTATAACCGATAATTGCGGCTACAACAAAAACAGCTAAGAAATAGATGATGCCTAAAGCAAAGCGAAGAGTGATGATATTGGAAAACTGGTTGGATAGTCGGTCGGAATGTTGTGCTATATTTCTGTTATTATAGTTAGTGATTCCCATGTCTAATATCATATTGAAGAGCATGGTGAAACTTAATATGGAAAAGTAGAGTCCATAAACATCACTACCAACTCTGTTTTGCACACCAATATCAACTCCGAGAATCCAAAAGGGTTTTACAAGGAGGTTTAGGAATACGAGCAGACAGATATTAAAGACGAAATCTTTCTGTTTCATCTTTAAGAAAGTTTAGAAAACTATATTAACAATTTTTTTAGGTACAATGATAACTTTTTTAGGATTTTTTCCATCTAACCATTTTAAAACGTCTGGATTAGCAAGAACTTCAGGTTCGATGTCTTTAGGTGTAAAATTAGCAGGGAAAGACATTTTTAGGCGCATTTTTCCGTTGAAAGATACAGGATAAACATATTCATCATCTTGAAGGAATTGTTCGTTATACACAGGGAAAGTTGCATTGAATACAGATTCATTGAAACCAAGTAGAGACCAAAGTTCTTCTGTTATGTGAGGGGCGTATGCAGAAAGAAGAATGCACAAAGGTTCAAGGATGGAGCGTTTATTACATTTTGCCTCTAACAGCTCATTAGTACAAATCATAAAAGCACTAACAGCTGTATTAAAAGAGAATCTTTCATTATCGTCTTCAATTTTTTTAATAGTTTTGTGTAGAATTTTAAGTTCTTGTTTGGTAGGTTCATCATCAGAAATAGAGAAATCACCGTTTTCGTCAAAGTATAATCGCCAGAATTTTTTTATAAAACGGAAAACACCTTCAATACCGTTAGTATCCCAAGGTTTAGCCATCTCAATAGGGCCGAGGAACATTTCATACATTCTAAGAGTGTCGGCACCATATTTTTCGACTAAATCATCAGGATTTTGAACATTATACTTAGATTTAGACATTTTTTCGACTTCCCAGCCGCAAATATAATGCCCGTTTTCAAGTACAAATTCAGCATCTTTAAAATCGGGCATCCAATTTTTGAACGCATCTACATCGAGAATGTCATTATGAACTATATTTACATCAACATGGATAGGTGTTGTTTGGTAATCGTTTTTAAGGTTGAGAGATACAAATTTATTAGAGCCAACGACTCTATAGACAAAATTGGAGCGTCCCTGTATCATACCTTGGTTAATGAGTTTTTTGAAAGGTTCATCTTTACAGCAAACCCCTATATCAAAGAGGAATTTATTCCAAAAGCGGGCATAAATAAGGTGTCCAGTGCCGTGTTCTGCACCGCCAACGTAGAGGTCAACTTGTTGCCAATAGTTATTAGCTTCTTTCGATACAAGAGCATCATTGTTGTGTGGGTCCATATATCTGAGGTAGTAAGCACTTGAACCAGCAAAGCCAGGCATAGTGCTAAATTCCATTGTATAGCCGTTATAGTTCCAGTTTTTAGCTCTGGCTAAAGGAGGTTCGCCAGATTCAGTAGGTAAGAACTGATCAACTTCAGGGAGTAAAACAGGGAGTTCATTTTCAGGGATAGGGTAGGGCATACCGTCTTTGTAATATATAGGGAAAGGTTCGCCCCAGTAGCGTTGACGGCTAAATATAGCATCGCGCAGGCGGTAATTTATTGTACCGTAACCAATACCCATCTCTTTTACCATCTCTATTACAGCCTTTCCTGCATTTTTTACGTCCATTCCGTTAATAAATCCAGAATTAATGCATACACCAGTTTTACTATCCATAGATTCATTCCAATCAGCAGGGTTGCTAATTTCTTCTAATGATGGAGCCACAACTTGACGAATTGGAAGATTAAAATGCCGAGCAAAGGCGAAGTCGCGGCTATCGTGGGCAGGAACAGCCATAATAGCACCAGTGCCATAGTCAGATAAAACATAATCGCTCACCCAAATAGGGATAAGTTCGTTTGTTATAGGATTGATAGCAAAAGAACCAGTAAAAACTCCACTAACTTTTTTAATTTCAGCTTGGCGTTCGCGCTCGGAGCGATTTTTTGCCCAGTTGACATAATTTTCAACTTCTTCTTTATGTTCTGGAGTGGTTATAGAAGAGATCATCTCGTGTTCAGGGCAGAGTACCATAAAAGAAACACCAAAAATAGTATCAGGACGCGTGGTGAAAATTTCGAAAGCAGGTTCATTTTTAATACCTTCGAAATGTCCCATATAGAGATCTTTCCAATCGGAAGGACCTTGTTTAGCAAGAGGAAACCATATAGCCGCGCCTTCGCTACGTCCGATCCAATTGCGTTGTATTTCCTTAATCGAATCAGACCAATCAACATCATTAAGACCTTGAAGTAGTCGTTCTGCATAAGCAGATACACGCAAAATCCACTGTTTCATCAATTTGCGTTCAACAGGAAAACCCCCACGCACCGATAAGCCGTTAACAACTTCGTCGTTAGCGAGAACAGTACCGAGCTCAGGACACCAATTAACCCAAGTGTCAGCAAGGTATGCTAATCTGTAATTCATAAGGATTTCTTGTTTCTCTTTTTCTGAAGCAGAGTTCCAATCATTTGCAGTAAAAGATTGTGGTTCAGTTTGAGCTATATCTAAATCATTGGTTCCATTTTTTGCAAAGTAGAACTCTAATTCAGCAATAGGGCGAGCTTTTTTATTTTTATTATCATAATAGCTGTTAAAAAGTTGGATGAAAGTCCATTGAGTCCACTTATAATAGTCAGGATCACAGGTTTTAAAAGAGCGATTCCAATCGAAAGAAAAACCAATTTTGTCGAGTTGTTCGCGATAGCGATTAACATTTTTATCAGTAGTTATGGCAGGATGTTGTCCAGTTTGTATTGCGTATTGTTCAGCAGGCAATCCGAAAGCATCGTAGCCCATAGGGTGCAAAACATTAAATCCTTTCTGACGTTTATATCGAGAATATATATCAGATGCAATATAACCTAAGGGGTGTCCAACGTGCAATCCTGCTCCCGAAGGATAAGGAAACATATCAAGCACATAAAATTTTTGTTTGTTTTCAATAATATCGGTTTTGTAAATATTAGAATCTTTCCACTTCTTTTGCCATTTACTCTCTATTTCCTTAAAATTGTACTCCATATTTTTACTACTTATAAGTTTTATAAACCCGCAAAGATACAAAAAATAGTAACATAAAAATACCCATGTAGAGAGCAATTTATGTTGAAAGTTGAAATAGGCACCGTTCCCCGTATAGGGAATGTACATGTTGAATGAAATAAAGTAATGTTTTTCTGTCAGGCTGTCGAAAGAGAATATCAGATCTACATCTTCGGAGATGAAGAGCGAGTTGGGGACGGATGCGGCCTGCGCGTTTGAAATCAAGCCATCCTTTGCTGTGTCTGGCGCATTGTTCCAATGTCAGGTGCTGCACGGCGCGGCCGTCGGTGTAGGTTATCCAAAAATAAGAGCCTAAATGATCGGGGTGGTAGAAGTAGCAGTCCTTG
>CADBTU010000018.1 GCA_902797625.1 uncultured Bacteroidota bacterium
CCAATGGAGGGTGTTACCGATCGAGCGTATCGTTCTATCTGTAAAGAGTTTGGAGCGGATGTTGTAGTATCTGAGTTCGTCTCTTCTGATGCTCTGTCGCGCGAGGTTGACAAAAGTATTGCGAAAGCTTCTTTTGATGAGTCTGAACGCCCATTTGGAATACAAATTTTTGGTGGTAACGAACATTCTTTGACATCTGCGGCTAAATTTGCAGAAAAATTAAAACCAGATTTTATCGATATTAATTGGGGTTGCCCAGTGAAGAAGATTGTAAGCAAAGGTGCTGGAGCGGCCATATTGCAAGATATTCAAAAGATGGTTGCACTAACTTCATCTGTTGTTAAAGCTGTGGAAATTCCTGTTACAGTAAAAACTCGAACAGGGTGGGAGAGTGGCAATAGACCTATAGTTGAGATTTCAGAACGACTGCAAGATGTAGGAGTACAGGCAATTACTATACATGGGCGTACTCGATCTCAAATGTATGGAGGTGAAGCAGATTGGAACCTCATTTCAGAAGTAAAAAATAACCCACGTTTGGTTATTCCTGTTATTGGAAATGGTGATATAGACTCTCCCGAAAAAGCAGTTGAATATAAAGAACGTTATGGTGTAGATGCCATAATGATAGGAAGAGCAGCTATAGGTAACCCTTGGATTTTTAGGCAAATAAAAAATAAAATCAAAGGAATTACTACCTCACCGCCATCGTATCAAGAAAGAGTTGCGCTGGTTTTGCACCATCTCGAAGAAAATAAAAAAGCAAAAAATGAGCGAGCTGCTGTTTTAGAAATGAGATCCCAATATACAGGATATTTTAAGGGTGTTTTTAATTTCAAGCAAACACGCATAAAGTTAATGTCTGCATCCACAATTGAAGAGTGCCGAGAGATACTTTCAGGCTATTGTGGATAACTTTTTTAATTGTTGAAATTTTGGAGTAAAAATTTGAAAAAAAAAGTTATATACAAATGTTTATTTTGTATATTTGCGCCTTAAATTGTGTATTCTGCGTGGTTTGTAAGATTTTGCAATCACATGTGTTGTGGAGTGGAATTTTATAGACTTTTATGCAAAAAATGTCAATTTGATTAATAAAAAAGATAAAAAATAAGTAAAAAGATATGAAAAAAATCTTATTCGTTCTTCTCGTTGCAATGATGCCAGCTTTGCTTTTAGCGCAGCCTATGGACACCGCAATCGTTTTCAATGAAAATTTTGATGGAGCAAGTATTAGGATGGCTCCTTCTCAAACGTCAACTCTTGGCGGTGCCTTAGGAGATTGGCGTATTGTTGGAACAGGAATCACTTATGACAACTGGAACAATCTTCCTCTATTTAAGTCGAGTCCTAAATCTTACCACTCTCCAGTTTATTCAACGGCTGCTTTTTCAGAAGCTTCAACAATAGATACTTTATCACTAATGTTGAATGGTCAGCTTGCAAAGCATGTGTACCTTGATTTTGACCATATCTGTAAGGTGCATCAGTTGGATTATGCAGCGATATACTATCAGGTTGTAGAGGAAATTGCCCCTGATGGAAGTTTTGTTTGGGGCGGTTGGAAATTGTTGAACTTTAGCCAAAGCAGTGATTGCTACTACGGTGAGGCAAAAAGTAACACTGGAACAGCTATTGTTGGTGGTCAATTTACACACGCAACATATCCTCAATGGCAGTCGTCAAGTATGACAGCAGTACCTACAAATGCTTGGTGGAAGCACGAATTAATCGACATAAGCCAATTCTTGTATAGTGATAATGCAACTCCTCCATACTTCCAACTCAAATTTAGAATTAGAAAAACTGCTCCTGCTGGAACTGGTACAGAAAACTTGGCTGGTTGGTACTTGGATAATGTAAGAGTTATTCTCTCTAATTGTGAGTTGATAAGACCTACAATCACAATGCAGTCGCCTTATTACTATAACACAAATAACTCTTTCGTAAATAAAACAGGTCCTTTTGATATAAAGGCTAAATTGTATGATAATGATACTATAAATTTGGATAATGTTGTATTTAGCTATGAGATTAATGGAGGAAATACGGTTGTTGTTCCAAATACTAATGCATTTTCCAATAATGTTCTAAATGCGAATGGACATAACGTTAATGCGCTTTGGACTCTTCCAACAATTTGTTATGGCGATACAATCTACTATCATATCTATGTAGAGGATATTCATGGAAGTAGTTCAAGATTTGATACATTCCTTGTGGCTCACCACAACCAAACAAATATTCATAATAATGATGTAAGAGTAAATGATACCTTAAATTCGTTTCCACATTGTTTGCAAACAGGTCAACCACAAGATGTTACAATTTATTTTGTAAATCGAAGCGACCCGAGTAACTCTCCTGGTAGCGGGGGAATGACATCTGCAAGTTTTACACTTCAAGTACGAGATGAGAATGGAAATTTAACACATAATTCTACACACGAATGGACAGGCGACATCTGTTTTGATGTTCCTTCCTCCTTGTCGTTAGGCTCATTCATACCAACCAAAGGGTATAACTATGTAACGGCCTTTGTTACAACCCGTAACGGACAAATAGATGGCTATCATGCAAATGATACTGTCAAAGTTACTGCATTTGCATGTGATAGTCTCTTGAAAGGTTATTATACAGTTGGCGGTACTAATGCTGATTTTGCAAATATGGAAGAAGTTAAGCGCGCCCTTGAGTTCTGTGGTCTCGCAGGTCCTGTCGTGTTTAACTTCCGTTCAGGTACTTATCAAGATTTTGATTTTACTGAAAATTATCCAGGACAATCAGAAGTTAATACTATTACTTTCCAGGGTGAAGATGTTAATTCTGTGGTAGTTATAAACAACCATACGGATGCAGGGAATAATACTTTCGGAGCTGTAACTTTGGTAAATGTTAAAAACTTTATATTCAAAAACTTGACAATACAGGGTAATAGTTCTGCACCGTCTCGCGGTGTTTTCTTGCGTGGCAATGGTAGTACAAATATTCTTTTTGATGGATGTAAAATTACGGCACATAATACAAACTCTACTTCTGAGAATAGTGCGGCTGTAAGTAGAACATCAGTAGTAGTTGCACCTCAAAACACACAAGTTGTTAACGATACTATCCTTTTCCGCAATTGTACAATCGTTGGTGGTAATTTTGGTGTTTACCATAAAGGTAACAATACAAAAAAGTCATATATAAATATCGAAGATTGTGATATTACATCTTGTTATAGAGGTATTTATTACGAATATACCAATGGTAAATTGAAAAACAACCACATTAAACAAGTGGTTTCTAACAACCCCCAAAATTTTACTGGTATCTATGTTAACAATATTATTGGAGCAGACATAGATGCTAATACGGTTGATTCAGTTATAAAGTTAGAATATGGTATTTATCTAAATGCCGCTACAGCTGAAGATTTTTATATCAGAAACAATCATATTAAAGTTGGAAATGGATTGTCAGCACTATATGTGAACGGTAGCTCTTCAACAAATACAAATACAGGTTATCTATATAACAATGAAGTTGTACTATATCCGATAAGTGCCAATAACGCTTACGCTTTAAATATCAACAATAGTAATAATCTTAGAATTATAAATAATAGTTTTCTTGTTAAGTCGGATGCTCCATTTAATAATTCAGCTGCAGCGTATATAAAGAATGGTAACAATAATAATTATATATACAATAATATATTTGCTAACGAAGTAATTTGCAATGACAATAGTAATTACCCTATCTATCTTGATGGAAATTCTACAGTAACAGGAACTTACAATAATTTCTACTCTAATTCTGGAGTTGTTGCATATAAAACAGTTGCGAGAAATACAATTACAGAATTAGAGAGTGCAATAACCACTCTGTCTAATAGTGTTGTTGTGAATCCTCAGTTCACTTCGAATGAAATACTTCTTCCAATATCGTTTACAGGTATGGAATGTAACAAAAATGAGGCAGTGCTTAATGATATACGTTCAATTGCACGTACTAATGTTACTTATATGGGTGCTTATGCAGATCCAATTGCATCAGTTGATGCAGCAGTAACAGCTATGATAAGTCCATCGCTTGGTGAATGTCCTGAACCTGCTTATGATATTGTTATTGAAATATCTAACAAAGGTTCGCAACAATTAAATTTTGCTTCTAACAATGCTTTAGTAAGAATTATTTCCTCAGCATTGAATATTGATCAACAAGTAAACTTAAACAGTGGAAATGTTCCTGTTCTGGATAAGATAAATAAAGTATTATCTCAAAATGTTCACATTGTTGAGAATGAGGTTGTTGATTTTACTTTTATAATAACAACAAATGGAGATAATAATCATAGTAATGATACTTTGTCGCAGAACTTTATTTTAGAAACTATATTTCCAGATTATGTTGAAGATTTTAGTAACGGCACCCAAGGAGTTTGGACTATAGAACAGCTCTCTGGAGCAGGAAATTGGACATTCCAAAATGGTGAAGGTGTTAATCCCTCTATTTCTCCAATTTACGGTACGGGTAGATTGTTTTTCAACTCTAAAAACTTCACTTCAAATACAAAATCAAGAGCTATTTTACCTGTAGTTACGCTTACTGGAACTACAAATCCTATATTCGAGTTATGGTTTGCTCACGATAATACCTCAAATAAACCTAAAGAAGGTGTTGTAGTGAAAGTTTCAACAGATGGAGGTTTAACTTATACACCTTTAGTACCTCAATTACAAAACGATACCCTTTTAGTACGATACAAGAACACGGCTACAACTCCAACGTGGAAACAATACACTTATAGTTTGTCAAACTATGTGTCAAATGGTTGTATTTTCATAGCAATTGATGCATACGGTCAAGCTGGAAATAATATCAATATCGATCGTATTCGTGTTAGAAACTTACATACTAATGACCTTTCTGTTACTAAAGTTTATGGAATGGGAGAAATTCCAATCGATTATGATATCGCTGGCGTGGTGAGCGCAATAGTTAGAAACGAAGGAGCTGATAATGTAACAAATGCACCAGTTTATCTTACTGTAACTGGAGCAGCAGAACAGTGGACAGATACTGTATATATTTCATCTTTGGCTTATAATGAGCAAACAGTAGTAACTTTTCCTGATCACAAATACAATGTTGCAGAATTAAAAAATATTGAGGTTCGCGTTGCAGATGATCAAAATAATGCTAATAATTCGCAAAATTGGCGAATGTTGACAACTCAAAATATTGCTAATATTGCTGATACAACCTCGGATATGATTCTCATCGCCGATTATAACTCTATAATTCGTCCTTGTGTTAGATACAAAACTAACCAGCCTCTTTCAATAACAGATGTTAAATATTATTATAATCAAACCTATATTTCAGATCCAGAGAATGGTTTCCGTGCATTTGTTGCAAATGCTGATGGCCAGATTTTGTCAACATCAGAGACTGTACAATTTAGTGATCTTCAACAAAATGCTTGGAATACAATTCCAATTAAGAATTTTGCTTTAACAAATACTGAGGGAGAATTTTATGTTGGTCTTGAAATGCTTTCTCATGGAAATTATCTTTCAGCTCAAGTGGAAACACCTCTCCGTGATTCTACATTCTACTATCTAAATAACGGCGTTTATCAACCTCAACTATCAGGACGTTTTATGATAGGTGCAGTTGTTGACACTCCATTCGTAAACGACCTTGCATTGTTGTCATTACAGCATCCAGTAACAAACTGTGATCTCGGACATGAAAATCTGCAAATCAGAATCACAAATAATGGAACTACAGAAATAATTCCTCCAATGCAATTACATTATACAATAAATGGTGGAGCTGTAGTTACTGAAGAAATGACAGATACATTACTTTCTCATCAAACCACATTATTTACATTCAATGCAGTTGAAGATTTTACAAACAACCTTCAAGAGCAAGATTCAACTTACATTATAAAAGTTTGGGCAACAAAATTGACAAAAGATCGTATCCAGTTCAATGATACATTGAATGTTACTGTTGTGTCAAGAGGAAAATCTTCATTCCCAGTAGTTCCCGATACAGTTATAGTTAACTATCATACATCTGGTGAACTTACAGCACAACTTCCTTCAACAATCTCTGAAGGTGTAATAGGTTGGTACACGAAAAAGGGTTATGAATCTTGGGATTTCTTAGGATATTCTAATACTTATACAACACCTCTGATATACTTTGACACTCTTTATTATGCAACAGCAAGTCCAGGAACTATTGATGTAAAAACAGTGGGTACAGGTACAACGACTGAAACAAAACCATTCGTTTTTGATAAAGGTTATTCAAGAGGTAAAATGCTATACTTGGAAGATCAAATTCAAGCTCATGGAACAATTTCTACTATAGCATTTAACGTAAAAACAGCTTCATCAGAAGAAGCCTCCGCAGGTATTCCTATAAAGATTTACATGAAGACAACAGTTGATAATACTCTTTCAACCCAAGCTTCAAACTGGAATGATGATATTGACGGAGCAACATTGGTGTTTGATGACCGTATTCATTTTAACCATACAGGTTGGTTTGATATAAATTTAAGCACACCTTTTGAATATTCTGAGGGTAACTTAATAGTTTATACAGAAACAAATTGTGCTGATTATTGTACAGGAACAGGAACCCAATGTAACAATTGTGGTGCTTACGTTTCAGGTTCAACTTCATATCCTGCATTCAATTCATCAAATGCATCATCAGCGTGTGTTTATAAATCTTCAAATTCTATATCTCAACTTAATGGTTCGTTTACATCTAATTCAAAATTGTTGAATGCTCGTTTTACTATTGTTAACTTAGAGTGTGGAAGTGAGAAAATACCTATTCAAATACATGTTCCAGATATTCCAAATTATGATGTTGAAACTCAAGAACTTCTTTATCCTGAAGTAGGTTCATCTCAGTGTGCTTTGTATGATGAACACATAAAAGTTACGATAAAAAATATGTTAAATATTCCTATTCCTGGAAATAAAGTGGTGGTTCATGCTATTTTCAACGGAACGGAAATCACACATACAATAGCTGAACCATTTGAATCTGAGGAGACCAAAGAGGTTGAGTTTGATAATACTTTTGATTTTAGCGCGCCTACTGCTAATAAAACTTTTGATTTCGTGATTTACACAACTCTAAATGGAGAGCCAGTAGTTTATACAGGAAATGATACAATAGAAGGTTCGTTTACATCAAAGAGAACAGCATATCTTCCAGATAGTATAATTTATGAAGGTGAATATACTCATTCATACGTTATTCTTGCTGAAGATGATCGTCCTACAGATATTAACAGATATAGATTTTATCGAAACTACGACGATGACAACTATATCCATCAGACCTCAACAAGCAATACTCAAACATCTCTGTTCTATGAAACTCCAGAGCTAATCGATACAACTATATATTGGGTTTCAGGTCAGACGAAGTCAAGTAGCTGTGAAACAAAAAAGATAAAAGTTATCATCAATGTTTTCCATCCAGAATATGATTTAAGTACCGATTCACTACTTTATCCTGACTCATATCAATGTATAACAATGAGTCCAAACTTGAGAGTGCAAGTTACAAATACAGATACTGCTGTAACAAAGACAATTCCAGAAGGGGTATTTGAAATTAAAGCAGACTTTACAGGTTCGGCGTCAGTGAGTGGTACGACTGTAATCTCACATCCAATTTCTTCTCAACAAGTTGACACAATTACATTTGATAATAGCATCAATCTTGGTTCTGCAACGCAAAATCGTATATATCAATATTTGATATATACTCGTCCAACAGATCCATCAAGAATGGTTTACACTGTAAATGATACAATTAAGGGTACCTTATATATTCCAGCAATTCCTAACGCTCCCGCACCGCTTACTTACAATGTGCCTTACGGAGAAACTCAAACAATAACACCTGGAGCTTCTGCATTGAATCATTTCTTCTTCTACGAAAATGAAAATGATTCAGTGGCAATGGCAGATGGTTTATCTTTTACAACTGAGCAAATATATCAACCTACAACCTATTATTACAGCGGTAGAATTGAGTCGGAGGGATTTAATGATTCATTAGTACTTGGTTCTCCAACTGGAACTAAGAAAACCGCTCCATTGAATTTTTCAAAAGGTCATTCTTATGCAAAGATTCTCTATAATAAAGAAGATATGGGAGCCTATGAAGGTCGCATTGATAGTATTTTCTTCTTCGTTGGAAGGGCTGACGAAAATCAGGTTGGTATTCCTATGAAGTTCTGGTTGAAGAATGGAGAAGATAAGAGTGCATTATCATCTTCTAACCAAAATCTTAATTGGAATAATGAAACTTCTGAAGCAACGTTGGTTTATGAAGGAGATATAGTTTGGGGTAATGAAGGTTGGGTAGGATTTGGTATTGTTGGAGGATTCCAATATAAAGGTGAAGGTTTGTATCTCTTCGCAGAGCATAATTGTAATGGTGATGATTGTGGCGATACTTATGGAACATCTGTAACTCCACAATTTAGAGTTACTTCTACAGGAAACAATACTAAGAAAGTTCTTTCGAGGGCAAACGATAATCCTGTTACATCGTCAGCATCTTTCACAGCATCTTCAGATCGTTGGAATACTAAATTTAAGATGAATTATACTTGTGAGTCTCAAAAAGCAACAATTACAATAAATACTAATGTTCCTCAACACGATGTGGGTGTGATTAGTATTGAAACGCCAGTACAGCAGAGTAATGATTTTTCACAAAATGAACAAGTAAAGGTACGTATTAAGAATTTCGGTACACAATCTGTTTCTAATATACCTGTTTCGTATAAGTTTGATAATAATGCTCCTGTAACTCAGAATTATACAGCTAATTTAGCATCAGGTGCAGAAGCTACTGTAACATTTAATACTACTTGCGATATGACAAGTGTCTATCTTTTGACTCCATTTATCGCTTACACTGGTTTATCATCAGATTCGTATCACAATAATGATACTCTCAAGATGAATTTGCAAGCCGAAGATCCATGTTTATCACGTCCATCTTCAAGTTCTATAGGTGCGCACATTACAAATGTTTCGCTTGCACTATTGAATAATGGAATTGCAGAACCGTTCTTAAACCATCCTGCAACACCAGGCAATGGAATGTATTCTGATTTCACACAAACGATTCCTGCAACAGAGTTGATTCTCGGCCAAGAATATAATCTTTCAGTAACTCACGCTTTCACTAATAATGTGAACAAGAAGGTTAATAAGTATGTTTACATAGATTACAATAGAAATGGTATCTTTGAAACAAGTGAGAGGGTTATGAATATATCTTCTGACACAGTTCCATTAGCTTCTGTTGTGGTGAATGTTATTCCAACTGCTCAATTAGGATATACTAAGATGAGAGTTATCTGTGCAACAAAAGATGTTAATTCACCTTGCGGAACTTGGACTGGTGATGGTGAAACAGAGGATTATGCAATTCTTTTGAGTGAACCTATGGATAACGACTTGGGCGTATCTAAGATTGAACATCCATTTGGTGAATTTTGTCCAGACGATAGAGCAAAAATCCGCGCAAGAATTAAAAACTATGGTACAGAAACACAAACTTTGAGTAATGATAATAATATCGTTGTTACTGCAACAGTTACAGGTGCTACCAATGGAACTTATACCATTACTGTAACCGACGGAGTGATTGCGCCAGGTGAAGATCTTCTCGTTGAAATACCAAATGTTGATTTTAGTGCATTCGGCGATTATACTGTAACAATTGCTATTGATTATACTATTGACCAATATACTACAAATAACACAAGAACAGGTGTCGCTAATATTCCGAATAATACTATTGTAGAGCAAATACCATTCTATGAACCTTTCGATGATTATTACGATCCAGATGGTCCTATTATACCTGCTAACGTTTGGACTGTTGAATCTGCTAATAACTATACATGGAAGTTCCATAGTGGGGCAAGTCCTAACTATGGTAATGGTGGCGGTCCAGGACACGACCACACTCTTTCTTATACTCCTTCAGAACCACAAGGTGTTTATGCTTTTGTACCAGGAGTTAATGGTTCATCAAACATAAATAAAAGAACAACTCTTACAAGTAGATGTATAAATATGCACTATGTAAATGGTTATCCTGTTGAGATTACTTTCCGTAAGTTTATTGTAGGACCAAATGATGCACAGTTTACAATGGACGTTTCTACAGGCTCAGGTGATTATTATACATCAGTTGATGTTTTAACACAAAATAGCTCAGAACAAACAAGTGTTGATGATGACTGGGAGTTGCATACTATTGTTCTTTTTGATGTTGACGAAGTTGCACGTTTGAGATTCTCGATGACTGGTCAAAAGAATAAAATAGACCCATGTATTGACAATATCAATGTGGCTGGTGGATTACCAGATATGGCAGTTGAAAAAGTTGTTTATCCTCTCAGTAAAGATATTATCGAAGACTGTCTTGAAGTTAATACCGAAATTCGTCCTAAAATTGAATTGTATAACAATGGTAATTCTTCCGTTGAAGAGTTTGATTTGACAGTTGAAGCAAGTACATCTAACGAATTTTCACAATTCACGGAACACGTAGTTCATCGTCTTGAACCAGGTGAACATTTTGTTTACGAAACTCAAAATAGTTTCCAAGTAACATCAATGACAAAAAATTGGCAAATAAAAGCTATTGTTAATATTCAAGATGATAAAGATCCATCAAATAACACATCTCGCGTGATTACCTGTACGACAGTTTCTCTGCCAGATTACGTCGAAAGTGATAATGTGTATTTAGGACAAAATCAACCCAATCCAGCATCTATTACAACAAAAGTTGAATATATAGTTCCAGAACCTGATAAGGTGATTTTTGAGGTGCTTAATCCACTCGGACAAGTGATTTATACTACCACAGAAGAAGCAGATGGCGGCGTTAATGCTGTAGAATTTAATACCTCAACATGGGCGGCTGGTATCTATTATTATACTTTACATTATAAAGATATAACACTAACCAAGAAGATGATTATTGAAAAGTAGTCTCTTCTTAACAAAAGAAGCTGCTTGAAAGAGCAGCTTTCTTTTTCAAAAAAATATATTATAAAAATAAGAGTTTTGAGAAAATATTTAATAGTAGGATTGTTTGTGCTTGCGGCGATGTGTAGTTGTGCTCAACCTGTAAGAGATAATCTTGAAGGTGAAACACAAAATACCACTCTTCGTGTGGGAGCGGAGTGTATGGAAAATTATTTACCAGCTTTAATTGGAAAAAAAGTTGCACTTTGTGGAAATCATACATCTATGGTTGGTACAACACATCTTGTTGACACCCTGTTATCTCAAGGTGTTTATCTTGTGAAACTATTTTCTCCAGAACACGGTTTCCGTGGAAATGCTGAGGCAGGCGCGATAGTAAATTCCTCTATCGACACTAAAACAAATCTTCCAATTGTTTCGCTGTACGGAAAAAATAAAAAACCAACATCAGAACAATTAGATGGTATTGACGTTATTCTTTTCGATTTACAAGATGTTGGATGTAGATTCTATACCTATATATCAACTTTGCATTATGTGATGGAGGCTGCCGCCGAAAATGATATTGAAGTTGTTGTTCTCGACCGTCCAAACCCAAATGCTTTTTATGTTGACGGTCCAGTGTTAGACATAAAATTCACATCTTTCGTAGGTATGCACTCTGTGCCTATAGTGTATGGGATGACAATAGGGGAGTATGCACAGATGATTAATGGAGAGGGCTGGCTCGCTGGTGCCGCAAAGTGCAAATTGTTGGTTGTGAAGATAGAAAATTACACACATAACACTCGCTATAAATTACCTATTGCTCCTTCTCCAAATCTTCCTACTCCTGAATCAATCTTCCTATATCCGTCACTTTGTTTATTTGAAGGCACTGACATCAGCGTGGGACGTGGAACAAAATATCCATTTGAAATTTTTGGTGCACCGCAGTTAACAGAAGGTGATTATTACTTTACTCCAGAACCGATAAAAGGAGTTTCTGAAAATCCTCCTCATAAAAATCTTGCATGTCGTGGCTTGATGCTGCACGATTATGCAGTGAAAAATCTCGACGAAAAAGGTTTTCTAAATCTAAACTTTCTTATTCTTGCTTATAATAGTTATCCCGATAAATCCAAATTTTTTAACAGACCTTCATTTTTCGATAAACTCGCAGGAAATGATAAGCTTAGAAAACAGATAGAAGATGGACTGTCTGAAGATAAGATTAGAGATTCTTGGGCTGTAGATATTAAGAAATTTATGAACATAAGGGAAAAATATTTGTTGTATAGATAGACTATTGTAACAAATTATAATTTTTTTCGACTAAAAAATAAGAAATAAATATTGATATGAAACGTGTAATAATGATTTTAGCAGTTTTGCTGACCACACTGACGGTTTTTTCGCAAAATCGAATCCTTTCCGTTAACGATTATGTGGTTTCGGAAGCATTGAAAGAGGTACTTTCTCAATCTCAGATTGAGAAAATGCGTACAGAAGACCCTGTAACTCTATTAACAATGAATAGAACTATTGAGGCTTATTCTTTGGTTATTTATAAACTTTGGGATGAAGATTTTGTTCAGATGGGTTATCTTGAGGATTATCTGCCAGCTGGTATGAAATATTCAGAAGACCAAATAATAGAAGCGAGTTTTATAAATCCATATAAATGGAAACTTCCTCAAAATGACACTAAGTACAATTTATTCAAATTGCGTAAAAGTGGTGTGTATGTTGTTGTTATGCCTAAAGATGAGTTAGAAGAGCGTGTAAATGCCCATTTACGTCAGTATGGACTTACAAAATAATTGAAGAGTATGAAAAAAATAGTTTTAAGTATAGTAGCAATTTTTTTAGTGGTTATATCTCTGAATGCCCAAACGATAAATTTAGGACAAGGTACTCAGACATCTTATACAGGTTGTAATTTTACGATTTATGATATTGGAGGTTTAAATGATAACTACCAGCCAAATCGAGACGATCATATTACCATTTATTCGAATGATCCTACGAATCACGCCGTTCAAATTAGTGTTGACGTTCCATCGTTTGATGTTGATGATTCTGATACTCTGTTTGTCTATAATGGAGCTACTGTGGATCCATCAACTTTACTTGCAGCACTTACAAATTCTGAAATTGATTATACAGGAGCTCAAACTTTAATTTACACCGCAACTATTCAAAATAGTGAAGGATGTTTAACAATACGCTTTAAAACTGACGGTTCTGGCGAAGGTGCAGGTTTTGTTATAACAACGAAATGTGAACGTCCTTGTCAACGCGTTCAAGTTGAATTTGAACCAACTTTATCATCTAAAGTGCCTAAATTAGATTCAGATGGTTGGTTTTATATTGATGTTTGCCCTGGTGAAGAGTTACATTTAGTTGCGAAAGGTGTTTACCCAGATAATGGATATAGCTATCATCAAAGTGATGCAACATCAACTTTTCTTTGGGATTTAGGTTATGATTTCATAGAAGAAGTAGGACAAACAACACTTGATTATGAATTTCCTGAAGGTCGAGGTTATGACATATCAGTGAGTATAACTGATAGTATGGGTTGTTATTCTTATATGCCACAGATTTTCCGAATAAGAACATCATCAAATCCTATTAAAAAGGTTATGGATTTGAGAGATGCTTGTACTGGTTCAGAAGTAAATGTTCCTGTAGGCTACGAATGGATGGCAGCTCTACAAGTTGATACAATTACTAACGAACAGTTAACAACCCTTAAAGTTGCTGATACAATCTTTCTTCCTGATGGAATAGAGTGTGGTACACCTCCATCTTGTTCTTACGTTTCACCTGTAACTTTTACAAGTTTTTCTCCTACTGCTACAATTCAATCTCCTAACGATTTGCTATATGTGCGCATCTCATTAGAACACTCATACATTGGTGATATTTGGATTAAACTTACTTGTCCTAACCAACAGTATGTCTCTATTATGAAAAAGTATGATGGAGGTTCTTCAGATTGCTCTGGTCAAATTCCAAGCTCACAAAAAGGGTGGAGTTCAGGTTCAAATAGTACAACTGCTTATTTCGGTCTTCCAGTAGATGATTATGTTATTGGTTGTACTCCTTCTCCTATGGGAATTTGCTGGAATTATTGCTGGTCAAACGCAACCAACCAAGGATACCAATATGCTGCGGAAGATTATGTATATAGAACATCTTCTGTACATAATGGTAGCGTAGATTCTACTAATGTTGCTTTGATGACCAATGTATATCATCCAGACGGTGATTTTGCCAATCTAATAGGATGTCCTCTTAATGGTGTTTGGAGTATTGAAGTTATGGACGGATATAGTGTAGATAATGGATATATTTGTGGTTGGGAGATTGCGCTTGACCCATCTTTATTGCCTCAGAACTGGTCTTATCATTGTATCTTAGACTCTGCTTGGGTTGAAGGACCTGGTGCTTCACAAGGAACTTCTTTTGTGCCAGATTCGGCAGGTATTATACCATATAAAGTTTTTATTAAAGATAATTTAGGCTGTATCTACGATACTATCACACATATCCAAATTGTAGAAAATCCTGACCCAAACATTGGTGAAGATTTCAAAATATGTGCTGGTGATATAGTAACATTAGATCCTCATTATAATACAGAATCTTCTGAGGGTGTAACAACTTCTTATTTATGGAATACAGGAGATAAAACTGAAACAATAGAAGTTATATCAGCTGGCGAGTATTCTGTACGTTGTCAATCGCGTAGCCAGTCTGGACTTGTTTGTACAGGATATGACACTATACGTGTTGATATTTATGAATCTCCACAGTTTGATTTTACAGCACCAGAGTTGTCGGGTTGTGCACCGCTAACCTTAAAAATTGAAAATAATTCTACCCCTGCAGATAGTTATTATGAATGGTATCTCGTAACCCACGACGATTTTGAGAATATGAGAGTTCTATATACTTCAAATCAAAAATCTCCAATTTTCCGATTGGAAGAGCCAGGAGTTTATTCTATATTAGTGAAAGCAACAACACCAGACGGTTGTGTGGATTCTATGGCACTGTGGAATTATATAAATGTTAATGAGCAACCTATTGCAGCTTTTGCAGCCAACCCAGAAATTTCAATTCTTAGCGAAAGTTTAGGAAACGTTAATTTTATTAACCAAGTGGATCCAGCATTTGTTCCTCAAGCAAGCGGATGGACTTATTTGTGGGACTTTGGTGATGGTTCAACGGATTCTATAGCTTCGCCACAACACACCTATTCATCTTGGGGCGATTATGATGTTGTTTTAACTGTTCAGAGCCTTTCTGGTTGTAAAAGTGAGATTTCTCATACAGTGGTTATTGAACAAGATTTGATATTTCCGAACGTAATAACCCCTAATGGTGATAATATTAATGATGTATTTGCTATCGAAAATCTTAATACTAATGTAAATCCAGAAGACCCCGATGGATATAGAAATAACCATTTAGAAATTTTCAATAGATGGGGTAAGAAGGTCTATGATGCAAAGAATTATGATACTTACGCTAAAGATGGACAGATTTATAAAGGCCTAAAAGTGTTCGATGCTAATGGATTACAGGATGGTGTTTACTACTATTCATTCCATTATAAAGGAAAAGCCAAGACAATAACTTTCAACGGAAGTATTACTGTTGTGCGTTAGTCTATGAATTATCAATAATACGCCGCATAACGGTAACGATATGCGACTCCTCAAAACTCTTCGAAAGTGCAGTTAAAATCTCTTTCGGGGAGTTTTTTTCTTCTAATAATTCAGTAACTTTCTTAGCTATTATGGCATAATCATCTTTTGAGATTTTGCTGATTTTGTCTTTTCTGCAAACATCACACTCGCCGCAAGGAGTACTTGACAATTCTCCAAAATATTCTAAAAGAAGCTTACTTCTGCATTTATTGTTAGAAGAGACGTAGTTTTCTACAGCGTTCATTCTCTTTTCGGCATTCTCTTTTCTAAATTGGTATCTATCGTTATCGAAATATATGTATTCATTTTTAATTCTATCTTTTAAGAATACAATCAGGGGAATATTGCTTTGTGGTTGGTAGTAAATGATTTTTTCGCTTCTAAGTTGTTTCAAGTTTTCAATAACATCATGCTTACTACAGTTTAATCTGTTGGCCAATAATTCTTCATCTATATTCGTATATTGAGAAAAAACTCCAGAGTAGGAGCGTAATATAGTGGTGATGATAGGTTCTTTTTCTATATTTTCTGATTGATAATCGAGAAGATTATCACCAGCTATACGAAACATGATCTGAGATGTTTCGCGAAGATGTTCAGAGACAAGAATTAAGCCTGCGTTATTGAGAAGGTTTAGCGCATTAAAATATTGTGTAGCATTCATTTTTACCGCGTTAGCGTGTTTTTCTAAAGAGAAAGGAAAAATAGAATTCTGTCCAGTGCCGATTCCTATTTGATAGGATTGGCAGAGTTCGTTGTAAACATCTCTAACACGTTCAAGAGGAGGAAAAGAAAATGTGAAATTTCGTTTCAATTGTGCAATATCATTAGAGTCGTAAAGAAGAATAGCAACCGCACTTTTTTCATCGCGCCCGCCGCGTCCTGCTTCCTGAAAATATGCCTCCAAAGTGTCGGGAAGGTCGATGTGAATAACAAACCGAACATCAGGCTTGTCTATGCCCATTCCAAAAGCATTAGTTGCAACCATAACTCTAACTTCGCCACTCATCCATTTCTGTTGCTTTTTATCACGCTCTTTTGGATTAACACCAGCATGATAAAAGTCGGCTGAGATGTTGTGTTTATGAAGAAATTCTGCAATCTGTTCAGTACGTTTTCTGTTTCGAACATATACTATACCTGTTCCTGCGTAGCGTCCGATAATTCTCAACATTCTACTGTTTTTATCTTCCTCACGAACAACGTAATAGATGAGGTTGTTACGCTTAAAACTCTTTTGGAAAACATTTTCCTTACTAAATTCTAATCTTTTTTGAATATCAGCAACAACTTCTGGGGTTGCCGTAGCGGTTAGAGCTAAAACGGGTGCTTTTGGAAATGTTTTTCGTATTTTAGCAATTTCAAGGTATGGAGGTCGGAAATCGTAGCCCCATTGCGAAATACAGTGTGCTTCGTCAACTGCAATCATTTTAATTGGCATCCTTGCAAAATTAATCTTGAAGTTGTTGGTTTGCAATCGCTCGGGTGAAACGTAAAGAAATCTGTATTCTGGGTCAAATAGCACATTATCTATCACCGTTTCAATTTCACTGTTGCGCATTCCAGAATAAATTGCTGCCGCCTTGATGCCTCTCTTGCGAAGATGTTCAACTTGGTCTTTCATTAGTGCGATAAGAGGAGAAATTACTATGCATAGTCCACCTAAAACCATAGCAGGAACCTGAAAGCAGATAGATTTGCCGCCACCAGTTGGTAGCAATGCTAATGTGTCGTTGCCGCTTAAGACAGAAAGAATAATATCTTCTTGAAGAGTACGAAAAGTCGTATAGCCCCAATATTCTTCTAATACGGCTAAACTTAATAGTCTATTATTTTCAGTAGTTTCCATACCGCTGCAAAGTTACAGTTTTTTTGCTGTTAACTAAAAATGAATTTTCAAGAGTCGTAACAGTTTGTAAATCAGAGTATGTAATTCCTACAGACAAATCCAAGCTCCCCCCTGAAATTCAAAGAAGAAAACTCTGGTTTGCCTGTTCAAGAGAAACACTGGATTTCGTTGGTAAAAAGGGAAGACAGAAACTTCTCCGTCAAATAGAAGATGGGCACCACAGTAATACCAGAAAAAAAGGCA
>CADBTU010000019.1 GCA_902797625.1 uncultured Bacteroidota bacterium
AGACTTGTTTTTTATTTCCAAAACAACACTAACCCACACCTTATTCTTTATAAATTTGTTATTTATTTTGATGCGTTTGCCGTGGAATTTTTGCAAACAAAATGGAATAATTCAGAAAAAATACTATCTTTGCGCCCGCAAAGTGGTGAGGGACTTTGTCAGTCCTGAGAGGGAAACAGGTGAAAATCCTGTACAGTACCCGCTGCTGTAAGTTCTAAATTAAAAAGAAAGGCAAAAAGTCACTGTCGTAAGACGGGAAGACGCTCTTTCTAGAACGAGTCAGAAAACCTGCCACTGAGCATGATGTTATCGCTTCGGGATGTAGGCTGATTTCACGAAATGAGTTTCCTCGTTTAAACTTAGGTCTCTTTCTCCGAAGCATTTGTTAAACAAAAATGCTTTGATTATGAATTGTTTTTACCTATTACCAAAAAGAAGTTTTCAATTGTTTTTAATTTCAATTGTTGCAATTTTTCATTTTTCATGCGAGCGAACTCCGATTGAACCTAAAATAAATACTTTTACCAATGGTGTTTTTATTCTCAACGAGGGACTATTTCACCAAAATAATGCCACTCTCACTTTCTATGATTTTAACACAAAGAAAGTTTACAATGATATTTTTACAGACGTAAACCATAGAGGACTTGGCGATATAGGTAATGACCTTCGAAAATATGGCTCTAAACTATATTGTGTGGTAAATAACTCGAATATTGTTGAAGTTATTGATGCCGCTACAATAAAATCGCTAAAGACTATTTCTTTGCCAGGAAAACAGCCTCGAAATGTAGTGTTCCTAAACAATAAAGCTTACATATCTTGTTTTGATGGAGATGTGGTGAAAATTGATACTTCATCGTTAAATATTGAAGGAATGATTTATTCAGGAAAGAATCCTGATGGAATTTGTGTTTGCAATAATAAAATCTATGTTGCAAATTCAGGTGGATTAGATTATCCTAATTATGGAAAAACAGTAACGGTGATAGACCCAGTTAGTTTTACTGTAATGAAAGAAATAACTGTTGAGATAAATCCAACTCGAATAAAAAAATTCGGTAATAACTATATTTATGTTGTATCAAATGGTAATTATGGTTCAATTCCTTACAAATTACAAAAAATAGATTGTAATACCGATGAACTCATTAAAACTTATGATTTGGAAGTTCTAAATTTAACTATACATAACAATAGAGCATATATATATTCCTACAATTACTCCTCGCAAGAATCTTGGATAAAAGTTCTAAATTTAGATAACGACGAAATAGAATCAGAACAATTTATAACAGACGGAACCAAGATTATTACGCCGTATTGCATAGATGTTGATCAACGTAGTGGAGATGTCTGGATAACAGATGCAGGGAACTTTACAGCTAATGGAGATGTGTATTGTTTCGACAAAAGTGGAAAGAAAAAATTTTCGTTCGAAGCAGGACTTTGTCCTCAAGCAGTTGTAATAAACAAATAATCATAAATACAATTTTATTTCAACACAATATTCAATAAAAAGGTTTAAGTATGAAAAGATTTTTTCTGTTTTTAGGTTTGTATTGCACTATGAGCCTTATGTGTGCACATAATACCTCAATTAAGTATCAAAAAGGAAGTGTGTTCTATCAAGAATCAACGTTATCTAAGGCAATCTTCCAAAGTAGTAGAAATTTAGAATCTTGTGATTCTATTTATGAGTTACCGTATTATAACGATTTTAGCAACTATCAGTCTGAGCAGAATCCTTGTGAAGCAGGAGCCCCGTTGCCAGAATGTTGGTCTTTTGTTAGTAATGGTCTTTTTACTCGCGATACAGATCCTAATGAGTATATCTATTTCAGTGGTATTACATCAACTTTTTCAATAAGTAACTATGGATGTATCACAGAAGAAGATCCATTTTTGTCACTTATTGCATGTAAAATTTACACTGGAAATGATCCCTATTACATAGAAGATATGGTTTATCAAGGGACATGTAAATACGCAATTTTACCGAAATTTAACCATTCCATGTCGCAAACAACTCTATCTTTTGATCATCGAACAAGTGATGTTGGAGGAATTCTTCTTATAGGTTACACAATTAACAATGATACAACAACATTTGTGGTCCTTGATTCTATTCTTTCAGATTATCAGATACTTCATCATGATACTTTTAAATTCAACAAATTTAATGCGATTCCAGAAGAAGCACAAATAACATTGTGTTGGAAAGCAATAGGTACAAGTACCTATACATCAAATATATATTGCGGTATTGATAACATATCTATTGTACTTGACAATTCTGATCCAGAACCAATTGAATCAACGATAGATTTTAGTGAAATACTATTTTGGGTAGGTGAAGGTTCAAAAAGAGCTGTGATGGCCGTTAATTGGGTAGATACCGCTTTAGCTTGGGGCTTTAAATGGGATGGCAACGCTACTGTGGCTGATATGATGAGCCACATTTCAGCTGCAGACCCACGTTTTAGTTATGTTGGTAGTGGATTGATAACAGATATAAATTTTATTGACACTTTGGCAAATATGTCAACACCATTAGGTATAACACCTGGAAATTATTGGGAAAGCAAGAATAACGGTTTGACAGATGGTGGTCTTTCACAAATTCTTAACGATGGAGACTTAGAGAAGTGGGCAGATCCAGCTGCGGGAGTTATTGTAGATAGCGTGTACTACGCAGGTTGGGGATGGTCTTATATCAATGTATATCCTATGACCATATATCCAGTTTCTGTTCCAGATACCAATTCATCTACTCCTACGATAGATTCTGAACATGGTCCATTTTGTGGTCCTGTGGGTTCTGAAGGTTGCACTGCTATAGCTGCCGATGATAACGTATTCGTTGCTTGGGCATCAAACGTAGTTGTTACTCGCGGTCTGGTAGATATTACAAATCCTATGGGGCAATTAGCATCTTTCGGAGGAGACACTAACGCTATAGGACCAGCAACACTTGATAATACTATGGATGCTGTTAGTCTTGGTGATGGCGGCTCAGCCCTTATTTATTTTGAACAACCTATTCGAAATGGTGAAGGACCTGATTTTGCTGTATTCGAAAATGCCCTTGACGATAATTTCCTTGAATTAGCTTTTGTTGAAGTTAGTTCAGATGGAGTCCATTTTGTACGTTTTCCAGCTACTAGCCTTATTCAAACAGAAACACAAACAGGAACATTTGGCGGAACAGATCCTACGTTTATAAATAATTTAGCAGGAAAGTTTCGTATTGGTTACGGTACACCTTTTGACCTTGAGGAGTTATCAGACAGCGCAAATATCAATATCGACAGTGTAATCTTTGTACGAGTTGTGGATGTTATAGGAACTATAAATCCAGAATATGCATCATACGATGCTTTTGGTCATATAATTAACGATCCTTGGCCTACAGATTTTAATAGTGGTGGGTTCGACTTGACAGGTGTTGGCGTTATCCATAATCGCCCTGTTGGAATAGAAAATCATAAGGTTTCTAATATACATGTATATCCAAATCCATGCTCAAATACCCTATATATTATGAATGATAGTTCTGAAAAAGTGGAACTCTATAATGTAAATGGAAAATTGTTAAATCTTGATAATAGTGGCGAGAAGAAAGTCGCTATCGATATGAAATCTTACCCAGCTGGTTTTTATCTTTTAAAAGTTGGAAATAAAGTTCAAAAGATATTGAAAAAATAACCCTTTTATATTAATGAGAGCCTATTAAATTAGGTTTAATGAGCGGAGGGTGGCTAAAAGTAGTCATCCTCTTTCTTTTTAGCATGACAGCAATAATTTTTGTTCAACCAGCATAAAATTCGAAAATTTTATGTATGTTTGCGGGTTATTTTTTTAGGATAAAATGAATTATGAATTTCTAAAGATTGAAAAAATAGACTCAATCTGTATTTTGACAATTTCTGCGGAGAAATCGTTAAACGCTTTGAATAGCAGGATTTTAACAGAACTCGACGATTTTTTATCAAATGTTGAATCAGATACGAGCGGACTAATTATTACAGGCGCGGGTGATAAAGCTTTCGTTGCAGGTGCTGATATTTCCGAAATGTGTAACCTTGATGGTGAGGGAGGAAGAAAATTTGGTCAATTTGGCTCTGAAGTTTTTGCTAAAATTGAAAATCTACCTATACCTGTTATAGCAGCTGTTAATGGATTTGCTTTAGGTGGTGGATGTGAATTAGCGATGGCTTGCGATATTAGAATAGCATCTTCTAAAGCTAAATTCGGGCAACCAGAAGTTGGATTAGGTATTATACCAGGCTTCTCTGGTACCTATAGATTGCCACGCCTCGTAGGTTTAGGTTATGCTAAAGAGTTGATTTTCAGTGGTAAAGCCATTCGTGCAGACGAAGCACTTAGAATAGGCTTGGTAAATAAAGTTGTAGAACCTGAAGTTCTTATAGACGAAGCTTTAGCTTTAGCTAAACAGATAGCAGAAAAATCAGCTTCTGCAGTTGCGTTAGCAAAGTTAAGTATCAATTCAGAATACAATTGTTCAATTGAGAAAGCTATCTCTATGGAGAGTCAGAACTTCGGAAAATGTTTTGAAAATAATGATCAAAAAGAGGGAATGTCGGCATTCCTTAATAAAAGAAATCCAGAATTTACAGATAAAGTTCAATTTTAATAAATAAAATTTAAAGATATGAAAATTTGCGTTATTGGTACAGGTACAATGGCAAAAGGTATAATTAAAGCTTTCGCGGCAAAAATGCCTGTTGTTATGAAGAGTAGAACACAAGAAAGTTTGGATAAGGCTATGGGTTCAATCTCAAAGTCATACGCCAAACTACTCGAGAAGGGAAAGATAACAGAAGAGACTATGAACTCTATTCTTGCAAATATCTCAACAACAATAGATTATGCAACGTTTGCTGATGCTGATTTAGTTATTGAAGCTGCAGTAGAAGATATGCAGTTAAAGAAGGATCTGTTTATGGAATTAGATAAGATTTGCAAACCAGAAACAATCTTTGCTACAAACTCATCTTCTTTGTCTATTACGGAAATTGCAGCTTGTACAAGTCGTCCATCACAATTTATTGGTTGTCATTTCTTTAATCCAGCAGACAGAATGGCTTTAGTTGAAATAATCAAAGGGCAACTAACTTCAGATGAAGTTGCAAAAACTATCGTTGATCTTACAACAGAAATAGGCAAAACACCTGTTCCTGTTAACGAAGCACCTGGTTTTGTTGTTAACCGTATTTTAATTCCTATGATTAATGAAGCGGTTGGTATTTTAGCAGATGGCATAGCTTCAGCCGAAGATATTGATAAATGTATGATGCTTGGAGCTAATCACCCTATGGGACCTTTAGCCTTAGCTGACCTCATCGGCAACGATGTTAACTTGGCTATTATGGAAGTTCTTTACAACGAATTTGGGGACCCAAAATACAGACCTCATCCACTTCTTAGAAAGATGGTTCGTGCAGGTCTTCTCGGTAGAAAAACAGGACAAGGTTTTTACAAATATTAGTAGATATCAGGATTTAATAATAAGAAAATCATTATGTACACAAAATTTCAAGAACATCTCCAAAAAGAATTGTCTGACATTAAGGACGCAGGACTTTATAAAAATGAACGTATCATTGCATCTCCACAAAGTGGTGAAATTACACTTAAAGATGGCACAAAAGTTCTGAATTTTTGCGCTAACAACTATTTAGGTTTGGCCAATAATCCTCAACTCATTGCAGCTGCAAAAGAAGCTATGGATACTCACGGTTATGGAATGGCTTCTGTAAGATTTATTTGCGGTTGTTCAGATCTACACAAGGCATTAGAAAAGAAAATTGCTGATTTTTTTGGCACTGAAGACACAATATTGTATGCTGCTTGTTTTGACGCTAATGGTGGTGTTTTTGAGCCACTTTTAACAGAACAAGACGCTATTATATCAGATTCTTTAAACCACGCATCAATAATCGACGGTGTGCGTCTATGTAAAGCGGTTCGCTATCGTTACCAAAATGCTGATATGGCAGATTTAGAGGAACAACTCAAGGCAGCGCAAGCACAACGTTTCCGTATAATCGTTTCTGACGGAGTTTTCTCAATGGACGGCAACGTGGCACCTCTCGATAAAATCTATGAGTTAGCTCAAAAATATGATGCTATGGTTATGATTGACGAATCACACTCAGCTGGTGTTGTTGGTAAAACTGGTCGTGGTGTAACTGAACGTTATAATCTTCGCGGAAAAATAGAAATTCTAACAGGTACGCTCGGCAAGGCTTTCGGTGGCGCAGTTGGCGGTTTTACAACAGGTAAGAAAGAGATAATTGATATGTTGCGTCAACGTTCACGTCCATATCTCTTCTCTAATTCAATACCTCCAATGGTAGCTGCTGCTGGTTGCAAAATGATTGATATTATGTCTTCAACTAATGAACTGCAAGACAAATTACACTCTAATACTGAGTATTTTATAGGAAAAATGAAAGCGGCTGGTTTTGATATAAAACCGACAGAATCTGCAATTTGTGCTGTTATGCTTTACGATGCTAAATTATCTCAAGATATGGCAGCTCGCCTTCAAGATGAAGGTATTTTTGTTACTGGATTCTACTATCCAGTAGTTCCTAAGGGACAAGCTCGCATTCGCGTTCAAATTTCCGCAGCACATGAACAAGAACATTTAGATAAATGTATTGCCGCATTTGTCAAAATTGGAAAAGAACTCAATATTTTGAATTAAAACAAGATACAAATGAAAAGAGGCAAATTTTCATTCGAAAATTTGCCTCTTTTCATTTGTATGACGTAATGCATAAAAAAATGTATTTTCGCAGATTGTTAAAACATGGCCTAATATGCGAAAAAGATTCAACATAACTGGCAGCTGTAATCCCGAATGGCACTACATGGTGGACACAGAAAAACGATTCAAAGCTGTGGAGGAACTGATTGATATGGGAGAGTATTTCACCATCAACAGGGCGCGTCAGTACGGAAAGACTACGATGCTGCAGACTATACGGCGCAGGTTGTCTGACAAATATCTGATTGTCAAAACCAGCTTTGAAGGAGTGGGCGACATCGCGTTTCAAGATGAAGCCTCCTTTACGAAGATGTTTGCACGCCTGATGGCACGGGAATTTCAGCACAAGTCTGAAAATGATAATTCAAGGGCTTTTTGGGAAAATTGCTCGAAATCGGATTACGACATGGACATGTTGGGCGTTAACATCAGCCGTTTTTGCCAGTCGTCCGAAAAACTTGTCCTCCTGCTGATTGACGAGGTGGACCAAAGTTCCAACAACCAGCTGTTTGTACGGTTTATCGGGATGTTACGGGATTTATACCTCCGTCGGGAAGACAACGGTTTGAACTCCACGTTCCACAGTGTGATTCTGGC
>CADBTU010000020.1 GCA_902797625.1 uncultured Bacteroidota bacterium
TCCTTCTGCGTTCTTTTAACGTACTTGTTCTCTGTTCTTTTCATATCGTTACTCTTTTTGTTGTAACGCTATTTTAGGACGAGACATAAATATGCTAATAAAAGGGCTGCCATACGGCAGCCCTTTTTTAATAACAACGGTCAATCCAACCCTGTATAACCTCTAATGTGGCAGCTGGAACATCGAGTTTCAACTTCTTACGCAAACCACCTAAATCGTTTAATAACTTGTTTGGATTTGCCGACTTTAGGTTTTCTAATGTTAGTATATTTAACTTTTTCAACGCTGGAATCCAAGCAGAATCAATGCCAAGATTTGTAAAATCCTCTTCCTTAAAAATAGGTGATTTCTTTTCTGGACGCATTTGAGGAAAAAATAGTACATCTTGTATTGAAGGTGAGTTTGTCATTATCATCGTTAATCGGTCTATACCAATTCCTAAACCAGCTGTAGGAGGCATTCCTATTTCAAGTGAGCGCAAAAAATCTTCGTCTAAAACCATAGATTCTGTATCACCACGCTTGCCAAGTTCAAGTTGATCCTCAAAACGTTTGCGTTGGTCTATAGGGTCGTTGAGTTCTGAATAAGCATTACAAATCTCTTTACCATTACATATTGCTTCAAAGCGCTCTGTTAAACCTGGTTTTGAACGATGCTTTTTGGTAAGAGGCGACATTTCTATTGGATAATCATAGATAAATGTAGGTTGGATGAGTTTTGATTCACAAGTTCCTCCAAAAATTTCATCTATTAGCTTACCTTTCCCCATTGTGCTATCTACCTCAATACCTTGAGATTTCGCAAATATTGCAAGCTGTTCTTCGTTCATATCAGAAATATCAGTGCCTGTAAAATGCTCTATAGCTTCGAACATCGTAAATCTCTTCCATGGACGCTTAAAGTCTATTACATTTTCACCTACTTGAACTTTTGTGTCGCCATGTAAAGCAAGCGCAATACGCTCCACCATTTCTTCTACAGTTTCCATCATCCACTCATAATCCTTGTAAGGAACATAAAGCTCCATTTGAGTGAATTCTGGATTATGAAAACGATCCATACCTTCGTTACGAAAATCTTTCGAAAACTCGTAAACACCATTAAATCCTCCTACTATTAGTTTTTTGAGATAAAGCTCATTGGCAATTCGCAGATATAGTGTCATATCAAGAGTGTTGTGGTGCGTTTTGAATGGACGCGCTGATGCACCACCGTAAAGAGGTTGTAAAATAGGTGTTTCAACTTCTAAATAACCCCTATCATTTAAATAATTACGCATAGTGTTCACAAGCTGTGTACGTTTAATGAACGTATCTTTGATATGCGGATTTACAATTAAATCTATATAACGCTGACGATAACGCTGTTCAGGGTTTTGAAATGCATCATAAACAGTACCATCTTTTTCTTTTACGATTGGCAACGGATGAACTGCTTTACACAAAATTGTAAACTCTTTAACGTGAATGCTTATCTCGCCAGTTTGTGTAGTAAAAACAAAACCTTTAACTCCAATTATATCACCTATATCTAACTTCTTGAAAACACTGTTATACAAAGTCTTGTCTTCACTTGGACAAATGTCGTCTCGTTTTGCATAAACTTGAATCTTACCTACCGAATCTTGTAAAACATAAAACGAAACAGCACCCATAACGCGCTGACTCATAATACGTCCTGCGATACTTACCTCTTGAAACAAAGAGTTGTCTTTGGGATATTTTTCTATAATCTCCTCTGTGGTCGCATTAACTTCATAAGTAGCAGCAGGATATGGATCTATTCCTAAATTATATAAATCTTCCAATTTTTTTCTTCGGATTATCTCCTGTTCAGATAATTCTACACTCATTTTTCTGTTTTTTCAAATTAAAGCGCAAATGTACATATTTTTCAAAGATGTAGCGTGTTATTTTTAAAGTTTTACTTTTTTCTTTCTACATAAAAAGGTCGGTAAAGTGCATTATTATCAGGATAAATATAAAGGCTTCTGATTTTCTAATGAATAGAAATAACTTTTTCATTATCTTTGCATTTGAAAACTTATCAAAAATGAAGAAAATAGTTGTCATAATAACCCTGTTTATAATATGCTTATCTTTTGCGAGCGCTCAACAATCAATAGTGTTTGGAAAAAAATCGAAATACCACATAGTATTACCAGACAACGCCTCAAATTCACAAAAAAAGGCAGCTACCGAACTTCAACGCTATCTTAGGTATATTTTCGACAATAATTTACCCATAGTAAAATCCAGCGATTATAAAGGGAAGAATGCTTTTATTATTGGAAAAATGCCACAAAGTGATAAAATTTATAATAATTATGGTGAAAATATTCTTTATGATGGCTTTATTTTGCATACAGATGGCTCCAATCTCTATATCTTAGGAAACGAGGAAAAATCTGAATTGTATGGTGTTTATCACTTTTTAGAAAATTACTTAAATTGTAGGTGCCCTTTCCCTAATGAAATCCTATATCCAAGAAATCTTGATAAAATTTCACTCTCTATTCACGATATTCAAAATCCCTCATTCTCTTATAGAGAAACACTACAAATATATCCCAATATTTCGCAAGAATATGCTGATTGGCACAAAATTCATAATCGCAAAGATTTGAATAAAGATTGGGGAATGTTTGTACATACATTTCAATATTTGATTCCCGCTGAATATTATTTTGATAACTACCCTGAATGGTTCTCTGAAATTAAAGGTAAACGTATTAAAGATAGTCAGTTATGTCTTACTAATGAAAATGTTTTAGATGAGCTATGCAAGAATCTTGCAGATAAAATGACTCAAGAACCTAATAAGAAAATCTGGTCGGTTTCGCAAAACGATAATGAAAACTCTTGTACTTGCGCTAATTGCTTGCAATCCGATTCATTATACGGTGGACCTTCTGGGACTATGGTGAGATTTGTAAACGAAGTTGCTCGCCGTTTCCCTGACAAAATAATCTCTACCTTAGCATACCTTCAAACGCGTAAACCTCCGAAAAACATAATACCTGAAAAAAATGTAAATATTATGTTTTGCTCTATCGAGTGCCAACGCCAGATTCCTATAGCTGATAACCCTTCTGAAAAAGGGTTTATTGAAGATATGATAGGCTGGACAAAGCTAACTAATAATATTTTTATGTGGGATTATGTGGTTCAATTTAAACATTTTCTTGACCCTTTTCCAAATCTTCACGTTCTGCAATCTAATCTAAAACTTTTTAATAAATATCATATTCCAATGATATTTGAGCAAGGGCCGAGCGATTTACGTTCTGAAAATTCTGAATGGCGCACATATTTACTCGCACACCTTATGTGGAATGTAAATATTGATGTCGATAGTCTTAGAAAAATCTTTCTTGCTGACTATTTCGGGGAAAACAGAGTTCCATATATAGAACAATATTTTGATACAATGACCTCGGCACTCCTTAAATCAAAACAAATTCTAAATATCTACGGCTACCCTATTGACGCAATCGATGGTTATCTTTCACCTGATAATATATCATTCTATCAGGAACTTTTTAAGAAAGCCTATAACACAAAACCTTTTGATTACTTATCTGCTGATTCTCAACTCTATAATGATAGATTGCGACTCCTTGAGCTTTCTCTTGATTTTGCAATTTTAGATATTTCGGTGCGTGATGTAACTCCTGAATTATCATATTTTCAACCAAATTCTAAGATTGTAAAATTAGATATGCAAAAGAGATTAGAAAATTTTACTGCCGATTGTAAAAGACTTGGAATAACTCACTTAAACGAATCAAGTTACACTCCTAACGAATTTTATAATGATATTACACATTTTTTGAAAAAACAATCATCTCCTAATATTGCAGAAAATAAAAAGATAACATGTCTTACCAAATGGAGCGAATCTTACAACCCTGGTGCTCCGGAGTGTTTAGTGGACGGCATTATAGGAAACACCGATTATAGAAGTCGTTGGTTAGGCTTTCAACATGAAAATTTAGATGTTATTATTGATTTAGAGGAAGAAAAAGAGATTAAAGAGATTGGTGCAGATTTCTTCTTTTATCCGCTATCTTGGATATTTGCTCCTGAGGAAGTTTATTTTTCTTATTCCAACGATTGTGAAAATTGGCAAATTGCTGGTATTGTTCATCACAAAAACGAAGAAATACTAACAAAAACAGAATTAGTTAACCTGAAAATTGAAAAGCTCAATATTAAGGCACGATATGTACGGATATTCGCGAAATCTATACTTACAAATCCAGCTTGGCACAGAGGACACGGCCAACCTTGCTGGCTATTTGTTGATGAAATAATTGTTCGGTAGTACCGCGTACGAGAATCGAACTCGTATTGCAAGATTGAGAATCTTGATTCCTAACCGTTAGAAGAACGCGGCGTTGCAAATGAGAGCGCGAAAATACAATTTTTTTTTAAATTTTCTCGATAAATCCAAAAAATTCTTCATGAAATCGAAATCACAACAGATGCGCAAAAACATTTTAAAGTAAAGCTATGCGAAATTATTATGAAAGAACTGCTCTCTTCGTTATCTATTTATCAAATTAACTATTGTGATTCATTGAAAACTTATAACTTTTATTAAACGTTATTTTTTATAAAATCCTGATTCTTCAATACAGTGAAAAACTTTTTCAGGAAGCATATATCGAACCGATTTTTTAGTTTTTATACTTTGTCTTATCAATGTTGATGAAATTTCTATTAACGGAGCTTTTACAAATTTTACGTTACGATGGGTCTTAAAATCACCGCCATCACAATTTGGCCGAGGATAAACATATAGCTCGTAATTATCAAGTATAAACTCATAATTAAACCATCTTTTAAATGATTGTAGGTTGTCTTCACCCATTATAAGACAAAAATCGCGTTGTGGGTACTGCTCGTGTAGTACTTGAAGAGTATAACTCGTGTATGAGGGTTTTTTTAGAAAAAATTCTACATCACAAGCTCTAAATCTTGAATCATCTTCAATGGCAATATTTACCAAATGTAATCGCTGATTATCATCTAAAAGAGAATTTCTCTTTTTTAATGGATTTTGAGGCGATACAACTAACCACAGCTCATCTAAGTCTGTGTTTTCAATAAAAAATTCAGCTATAATAAGGTGCCCAATATGTATTGGATTGAATGAACCAAAAAATAATCCTGTTTTTTTCTTTTTCATAACAAAGCGCAAAAGTAAAAAATTAAACTCACATTTTTCATTTTATTCGGTATCACATATATTTTCAATAGATAAATAGCATAAAACAGATTATGAAAGTTTCAATTTAAAAAAAAAGTACATTTGCGTAATTTTTAAAAAGGCTATTTATGTCGATTAAAGTAAGCAATGTAACCAAAATTTTTGGTGAACAATATGCCCTCAATAATGTAAGTTTTGAGGTTAAAAAAGGTGAAATAATGGGATTTCTCGGGCCAAATGGTGCAGGAAAAACAACCATGATGAAGATTATCACCTGTTTAATTCCGCCAACAGAAGGCGAAGTTTCTGTCTGCGGGCTCGACATTTGGAAAGATTCCCAAAAGTTGCATCGTATTATTGGCTATCTATCTGAAGCTAATCCATTGTACTACGATATGTATGTTCGCGAGTTTTTGGGATTTGTGGCTGGTATCTATAAGATTAAAGATAAAAAGAAAGCCGTTGATGAAATTATTGAACGCACGGGGCTTTCTCCAGAACGACATAAAAAAATAGGTGCTCTTTCAAGAGGCTACAAGCAACGTGTGGGTATTGCCCAGGCCTTAATTCATAATCCAGAAGTACTCATTCTCGATGAGCCTACTACTGGTCTTGATCCTAATCAACTTATTGAAATTCGCGAGCTTATAAAATCTTTCGGCAAAGATAAAACAATCCTTCTCTCTACTCATATTATGCAAGAAGTTAATGCCATGTGTGACCATGTGATTATTATCAATAAAGGTGCTTTAGTGGCTGATACTTTAACCAAAGATCTACATCTTCTCGCTGAAAAAAATGGAATTAAAATTGGTAACGATCTTGACCCGCTGAGTATGGAACTTCTATTTCACGCTTTAACACAGAACTAACAACCAATGAATCAAAGACTTGTAAAACCTCTTGTCAATATTGACAATTGTTTAACTGAATCCACTTTTGAAGAGGCTTTATCTGTTTTGGCTAAAAATATTGGTAGTGATGAAATTAATAAGACTTTAGTATTGTGCAGCGGTAATTATTCAAATGAAGTGCTGTATCAATTGCAAAAATTTTCACGCATCGCGTTGAATACTAATGCTTTATCTGCTTTAGATTACTATAATCGAGGCACAGATTTCTTTGCTGATAAAAACGATATAGTGCCATTTGCTGAGTTTTATCAAGCTGATCAATTCTTTTGCCTATTTGATAAACATTCTGAAGAAGAAACACTAAAAGTTGTAAATGAAATTTTTTCTCATTGCAACGAAATTCCCAAATATTGGTTCAACACCACTGATTTCTTAACTATTACCGACTACTATGCCTTTTTTAGGAGTTTAAATCTCTATATTATTCAAAATAATCTGCAAAAAGGAATATATATTCATGGCTTAGGAAAAAACTATGAACAATATAAATCAGCTATTCTAAAAGAAAACTTACAGAATCTATTGATTAAAAATAAACTACAAATATCTGATATACAGACATTTGTCAAATATTTGATAAGTAAATTTAATCCTATTTTCATAGTATGGGAACGATTTCTTACTGCAGACGCATATCATGAGATAGAAAACTTGTGTATGCTTTTAGAGTTTCAATCGAAGCCTGCAGCAGGTTTTATAACTATTAAAGGAGACATAAACAGTCAAGGTTTATTTGATATGGGCTTTTTTCCAAATATATCTCCTGGTGGCGAAATTCTTAATTCTTCCACTGCACAAAAAATGGAAAAAATATATGGAACAAAGGCTTGCACAGAGTACATCAATATTGAAAGTGCAATTTCACAACAAAAGTTTAAAAATGTGCTTCTTTGGAATTGTACTAATCATATTTTAGATGATTGTATTTTAAATCAAGTTAAAAATTGTGAATTTTCTGTTTTACA
>CADBTU010000021.1 GCA_902797625.1 uncultured Bacteroidota bacterium
ATATATTGCAATCAGAGCTTATAACGGCATCATGACGATTTACTACAAAAACTTTCATTTGGGAGTTTTAGCGGACAGTAATATAAAAAGTGAAAAGGTAATTATTGCTGTCCGCTAAAAATAAATTTCTTAAAATACAGATGATTTTGGAATAATCATAAGCAAAGCAGTAGTGGTGTGGTATTGTGCCATACGAACAAATCTTACAAAAAAGGTTGACTAAAAAAGAGCCAACCTTATACCAATTATTTTTTGTGTATAACAAAATCAGGAAAGACAATAAATCAGTTTTTCTTCAAAAGATCGCGAATTTCTGTTAGAAGTTTCTCTTCAGCGGTTGGTTCTGGAGCGGGAGCAGGAGCTGCCTCTTCTTTTTTCTTCACGATAGAGGTAGCTTTGTTTATCAATTTTATAACACCGAAAATGCAAAATGCAACAATAATAAAATCAACGGTTGTTTGAATAAAATTACCATAATTTAGAGTAACAGCCTCTCCTATAATTTCACCAGCTTCATTAAGTTTAGGGGCACGAAGTGTTGCAGAAAGCTTTGTGAAATCAACATTTCCGATGAGTGCACCAACTAACGGCATAAGAACGTCGTTAACTAAAGATGTAACAATTTTACCAAAAGCACCTCCGATTATAACACCGATGGCCATGTCCATAACGTTGCCTTTGAGAGCAAACTCTTTAAATTCTTTAATGAATGACATAGTATAATAATTTTATAATGAAATAATTAAAGTGCAAAATTAACAATTAATTAAATAACTATTGATATGTGTTCGATTTTTCTAATTCTCTTGCTTGAGATAGAAATTCATTAACGTCCATATCTTTAATGAATACAAGTCCGTGCGTAGCTCTGATTGTAGGATTCTGATTTTGGAAGAAAAATGGTTTACCTAATAATAATTGAACATTTTTGAGTTGTTCAACCCAGATACTTTGAGCAAGACTGCTAAATTTTCCATCCATTTTGTAGCTTGGGAATGATGCGTCAACCTGACTTAAATAGCAATTAGAGAAAGCTTCATTAAAAGAGCTGATGTCGTTAAGAGAAACAGGTATGATATGAGTAGCCTCCGCAGGATGATATTTGTACCAAACATTTCTGTAGCCCCAGATGCGCAATTTTGATATGTCGTATTCTTTGCTCCATATTCGTATTGCGTCAGCAATAGCTTGCAAAACTTTGTAGTGCGTATCTGGTCCGCTGCCTTCTGGGTCGAAAGCTAAGGTTATAATATCTGGTTTTATAGTCCTAAGTTCTTCTAAAATAGGCATAACATCTCTATCTCTGTTGGGGTTTTCGGTGAATATGTCGCCTTTGTAAAATCCTAAGCGTAGGTGGTGGACACGTTCATTCATAAATCCAAAATGTGCCCAAACGAGCTCCTCTTCAAATTCTCGAATCATTCCCTTAAGTTTCTGGATATCAACTGGCATCTTTTGACCATCATAGCAACACTTGGTAAATGAGATTATATCCACTAATTTTGCCTCTAATTCATTAACAGTTTTAACGCCCCATATCTCAATAATATCGCGAACAAGTCGGTGAGAAAAACCTCTTAAAAATTCCTGTTTTTGTTGTGAAGCGATTTTAATCAAAGAGTGATAAACATCTTTTTCACGTTTTTCTAAGTAGCCATTTTCAAAAAAATCAGGATAGAAAACCATCTGTATTTGATTGTTTCTTAGTAAATTAAGGGTATTTGTAAGATGTTGGATCAGGAAACTATTAGTAACGGCGTTGAAGCCTGAAGTCATTATTGAGAAATGAAGTTCATTTGAGCTTTCACTCGCGATATGGTTAATATAAGGTAACATCCCCAATAGTATGTCGTCGTGGTGCGGTGCTGTGTTGTAAATCACCTTGTTTTTTACAGGCTCCATACCTTTGGCGATTTTATCAATTATAGAATCTATGCTACATTGTAAGGAGTTTATAGATAAATCTGGTATCATTTTGCAGTAATTGTCGTTTTGAAGCTCCTCTAACGACAACTTATCGCTAAATTTGTTAAGGGTTTTACAAAGGTCGAGAACAGCTCTATCGGTTTTTTCTTGAATCCAAGGAGTTTTTGTGTAATACTGATACACAGAATCTTGTAGCATAGAAGCAGCTCCTACAGTAAGATAAAATCTTGCATTAGGCAGTTTGCTAAGCACCGAAGCAGGATAAAGATTAGAGGGTTTATTTTCAAGAGCAAGTTTTACCATTTCAGCTTTTGCTTCTCCAGCGGCAAAAATAATTGCCACAGCGTCAGGGTTGAATGTTATAGTTTCTAAGCCTATAGTGATAACAGGTCTAAAGCGAGATACTTCAATACCACCCAAATCACCAGCAGCTGCAGCTGCGGTTTCAAAGTTTGTAGATGTTAGTCGAGTAGTAGAATAAAAATCGCTGCCCCGAACATTGAAAGCAATATGCCCATCAGGGCCAATGCCTCCTAAGAAAAATCCGATACCTCCCATTTTTCTAATTTTCTGCTCATAAATTCCGCACCACTCATCAATTTTGAAAATAGATAATTGTTGAATTTTTTCTAAAGGAGTTTTTGCCTCGCGGTAGCGTAGCGATAAATCTACATGGTTGTCGGGGAATACCTCTTGAAAATTTTTGCCATCGGCTAACGGGATTTCGTTGCAATTGATAAAAAGTCCTTTTTGAGCATCTAATCCAAAGTCTTCAATATAAAATTTCTGAACATAATTATAAAAACTATTATGTTGTGAAGGATTTATAGGATAAAACTCATCTATTTGAACAAAATGCAATCCAGATAGAAGCGGCTTTTTATCTATAAACAATCCATTATTTTCTCGGAATTCTTTACCTTCGGGTGTTTCCCATTCTTCGAGCAACTTTTTCACCCATCTGATAAAATATTCAGGAGTTTTTCCTGTAGGCAAACTTATTACACCATTAGGATTTTTATCAACCCATTCCAAAAATCTTAGAGCAGTTAAAAGACCTAAAGTAGGAAAATTTTCCACAACGATATATGGAACATTTGTAGGATAGAGTCGTTCGCTACTTCCTAAAAAAAACTTCTCAACATTTGTATATCCAGATTTATTCATATATTAACATATTGGATGTCAGAAAAAAATTAAGTGTCTTTATCTGAGCGCGAAAGTAATAATTTTAATAATGTTTGTCTCAAAAGTTAATTAAAAGTTTATATTTTCTACAAAATACTTACATTTGCATTTTATTATAATAACTTAATACAATAATTATGAAATTGCTATTAATCAGTAATTCAACAAATTACAGGGAACCATATTTAGGTTGGTGTCAGTCGTTGTTGACTGATTTTATGAAAGATTCAGCTGAAGAGATATTATTTGTGCCATACGCAGGTGTTGATGTTGGTGGAAAAGTATATCCTGAAAGTTGCGATAGTTATACAGCGCGAGTGCGTGCTGTTTTTGAAAAATTAGGAAAAAAAATTCTATCAGTTCACGAAGTGAAAGATCCAGTTAAAGCTGTGAACGAAGCCAAACAGATTATGGTAGGCGGCGGTAACACATTTCACCTTGTAGCGGAATTGCATAATAACAAGTTGATTGAGCCAATAAGGAGAAAAGTTATGGAAGGAACGCCATATATAGGATGGAGTGCGGGTTCAAACGTTGCTTGTCCAACTCTTTGCACAACAAATGATATGCCAATTGTTATGCCTAAGAGTTTCAAATGCCTCGACTTAGTACCATTCCAGATAAATCCGCACTACATAGATCCATATCCAGAGAATATAAACGATGCTATTCGTCATGGAGGTGAGACTCGCCAGGTGCGGTTAAACGAATTTTTAGCTGTAAATCAACAGATTACAGTTGTTGGATTGCGTGAAAGTACAGCTCTTTGGGTTGAAAATTGCAATATAACCCTAAAGGGAACACGCGATATGATAGTTCTTCGTTATGGTTGTGATCCACAAGAAATTGCGCCAGAATCAATGTTTGACTTTGGTATTAAACCTTTGAATATGGTGTAGTTAGAACGATGTTGTAACAGATAACCCTAAACCATAGGAGGCAGGCACTGCACGGCAAACACCACCAACGCAGAGTATGCCTTCTTTTGTTTTTCCAAAATTGAGTGCTATACGTGTTGTGTTCCAAATGTAAGCACAAGAAACGTTATAATAATGCGTTCTGTGTTCTTTGAGTGGGTTACCGTAGTTAAACTCATCGCCAATAGATACAAACCAATTAGGACTGAAAGAGTATTCTAACATTGCATATATACTACTTCCTTCATCATCTTTAGTGTATAAATGTTGAGCTTCAAGGCGCAGTGCGTGTTTGTTAGTTATCTTATATGACAAATCTGAAGAAACAAGATGTCCACGCATAATACCTTCGTGTCCTTGTAATACTTCCAAGTTATAAGTTATATAATTGTAAGCTAAAATCAATTTCCATTTCTTATTATTAAAGCGATGGCTTACTTCAAAGCCGACATCTTGATATAATAAATCAGGGCCAAATTTAAAGAAAGAGGAAGTGTATCCTTCGGTGCCAGTTGGAGTGCCGTTAGTTATAGCATCAGCAACAGGTTTTTTTTCTATATCATGAAAACGTGAGTAATTGAAAGTAAGGTCGGTGCCATATTTTCCACCAAGTTTTGATTTTTTTGGAATCTGATAGTTAACTTGAAGTTGAACACCTATCTGATTATTAGGTTGACTAACATAACTATAATCGCCAATTAGTTGATAAGAGTATTGTCGGTTGATGGCGGGAATGCAGTTTATGTATAACAAGGAGTTGTTTTTTTCCATCCTTTGAGAGCGATACTCCATATTATCGGCACGAATAAAGGATGCGGCAATACCAAAACCTTTCATGGCATAGGTTGCAGAGAGGAAGAGAGCTTCACCATGTTTATATATAAAGTTATTGCTAATGTTAGGATCGTTGATTTTACGCGCATATTCTCCATCTATTCTAAAATCCTTATATCCAAAAGACAAACGTGCAGCCCACGCCGCTACATTTGAAGGAAATTTATCGGCAGGAATTTCAGCTTGTGTAGATGTAGAATCCCCGCTATTTATTGTAAAAATCAAAGGATCAGATGTTTTTTCATATTTGCTAATAAAGTTAGCACCGACACGTGTGAGAAAACCTTTTTCTTGAATAACAGGAAATATCTCGCCAAAAGATACTTCAGCATCTATTCCTCTAACAAAATCCCTTCTGTCGAGATAAGAATCAAAATTTTTTCTTTCAATTCCCCAAACACCTTTAAGGTAGATACCTTTGTAAGGAGTTACTTTTATACGAGTGCCTAACAAACTATTGTCAATACCGAGTTCGCGGTCTTCGTATGCTCTAAGTGTGAGTCCGTTGCCAAATTGTTCGTAATAATTGCCCGCAGTAACTTGAATAAAGGAATTTTTATAATCGGCAAAAAAATATTTAACACCTTGGCCTTGATAGCCAATTTTCTCAAAATCAATAAGCGGAAATTGATAAAATTCGTACCTTGCTCCAGCCGAGAAGCCACTATTGCTATATAAGATATTGAGAAATGCGTTTGCCCTGACTTTAGAGTCAATTTTTTCAGCACCAATAGTTGAATCTGGGATGTAGTACATTCCGTTAAAACCAAAATCACCGCTTATACGACCGTTACCAATCTGGTGTTGAGCTTGAGTAGAATTTATACTAAATAAAAATAGTGTTAGAATTATCGAAATTATTAGAGATTTCTGTTGCATAAGAATATTTTATTTCTTTGTTAGAGATTTTATAATTTCATAAACTTCTGTTTCGCTACCAGGGGCGTAAGATGTGTGTTGCCAAACTATTTCGCCATTGCCGTTAAGAATACACATATATGGAACATCGTTAACGTTCATAGCACGTTTAAAATCAGAGTTTACATCTAACAAAACTGTGTATTCCCAGCCTTTTCCTTTAACGAATGGCGCAACGCGAGCAGATGTTTTGCTGTCATCAATTGATATCGCATACATTTTTACTCCAGTTTCATTAACCCAATCTTCATATTCATCAGCAATAGCAAGGAGTTCAGCGATGCATGGTTTGCACCAAGTAGCCCATAAACTCACTATTATAGGTTTTCCGTCATTGGAAATATCTTTAGTGTTAAAAATACTTCCATCTAAAGTTTGGAGATCTATCTCTGGTAATTTGCTGAGCTTTTTATCATTTTCTTGTGCAAAAACAGATAAAGAAGCTGCTAAAATTAAAATTGTTGTTAATACTTTTTTCATTTTATTATTTATTTCGTTCGAAAAAAAGTGGATTCTGATCTTGTTGCTCCTCATCGGAAAAATTTAACATAAGAAATTCAGGGAGACCTTGCTCTGGAGATGGAACGTAGCGCATAGCAATACGCCCGTTAGAACTATAAAAAATATAATCAGGAAGAGTTTCTATACCCTCTTTAAGCATCCAATCATACTCCTTGTTGAAATATAATATAGGCCATTCAAAATTCTTTTTGTATTTCTTGATGAAAGTCTGGAAATCAGACTCTTCGGCATCTACACATAAACTTACGAACTGCACTTTCTCACCATATTTTTTTTCTAATTCTTTTATCAACATCATCTCTCTAATACAATCTATACAATCTGACTGAAAAATATGCAGATAGACGGGCTTCCCTTCAAAGTGTTTAAGAGTGATTTTTTTGTTCTTATCGTCTTTAAAAGTAACATTTAATACCGAGTTTTTGTCTCTATTAAATTTGTTTAGAATGTTGTCAATAATGATTTTATGGTACTCAAACGAAGTTGTTTGCTTGATGTATTCTAAGAGCTTTACAATATTATTCCTATCGAATTCTTTATTGTCGTAAAATTCAACAAGATTTTTAATGATTACTAACTCACGTAAACGTGCATTGATGAGTTTAGGGTCTTTACCAACTTCATTAAAAAGAGTAATATAATCAAGATTCTCGTTAATAGTCGAAGAAAGTAGGTTTTTGCTGATTTTTGGAGAAGCATAGAGATACCCGCTATAAAACTGATTAAAAAGAGCCATATAGGCTGGATTGTTGTAAAGAATATTGTCGTTGTCGAAATATTTATTGTACAAAGAAATAGGTTTTTTTCTGTATTGTAGAAGGTCTAAATTACCCAAAGTGTAGTAGATATAAGAAAGATAATAGTTTTCAGGAGAGTATATGTAGGGAAATCTTGCTTTTACGTTATCTCTAATAGTGTCGTAAATAGAAGCATTAGAATTGTAGGTGAGCTGAAAAGAAAAGTCGTTGCAAATAGCCTCGTAAAATCTTGAAAATCTGTTAATTTTAATATTTATATCTGCAGTATCAGGGTTAAGATTCACAATATTAAGCATTCCACCATATTTTTCAGGATTGATGGTTTTATAAAGAATTGAATCAACAGAGATTGAAAAATTGTAGGAAACAGATGGAACTATGAAAAAATTTGCTTTGGATGTGCGAATAGCTAACTGAGCGAGTTTTATATCAGTAGTTTTATATTTTATAGTAAAGCGTCCATTTTTGTCAATAATATCTGAGGCGACAAGAGTAGGTGTAGTGGTAATTAAATCGTCGAAAACCATAAGTCGAAGCTCTTCGCCAGCTGCAAATGGGGCACTTCCTGAAATTATAACAGGAGATTGCGCCCAACCATCCCCAATTCTTGCTATATACAAGAATACAAGAATGAATATATGCAACTCTTTAAAACCCATTTTATTGTCTTTCAGGAAGTTTGTAAGAAATATATTTTGAATAGTCTTGATTCAATAACCATAACTCTCTAACGAAAGAAGAAGATAAAATATGATATTTTGGATTAGCAAAAAAAACAATAGTTTCAATATTATCACACAATTCTTTGTTTATCAATGCTATATCGTTTTCTGTGGTAATATCGAAAGCGTTTCTCACACCACGAATTAAAAATTTTGCGCCCTCTTTTTTACAGAAATCCACTGTTAACCCTTCGTATGTGCGCACTTCGATACATGGATCTTTATCGTAAATTTTAGAAATCCATTGCATACGTTCTTCTATGGAGAAGAGATTCTTTTTTGCAGGGTTATGACCGATAGCAATAATGATCTTGTCGAAGAGATGTTTAGCGCGGTTCACTATATCTTCGTGTCCTTTAGTGAATGGGCAGAATGAGCCAGCAAAAACAGCAATTCTTTTCATCTTAACTTCTAATTATCGTAAAATTGTAATCATCAAGAAATTTGATAAGTCGGGATGGCTTAAACTCCATAGATGAAGAGCATTCTTGAGAGACAATATAGTCCATCTCATTTATCACTTGTGGGTTGATTTTATCAAATGTGGGAGGAGTAGGCTGTCCCGCTATATTTGCTGAAGTGGAAATTATAGGACGACCAAGTTCTCTAATCAGCTTTTTGCAAAAATCGTTTTGAACAATTCTAATGGCTATTGTTCCATCTTCGTGGATTAGTTTTTGAGGCAAGTTATATGCAGACTTGTAGATAAAAGTTGTAGGACGGCTCACGTGTGAGAGTAAGTCCCAAGCAATTAGTGGAATACGCTTTACGTACATAGGAAGTCTTTGAGCTGAATCAAGAAGAATTATCATACTTTTCTTCTCGTTGCGCTGCTTGATTTTATAAATCCGAGAGATGGCATCTTCGCATGTAGCATCACAACCAATACCCCAAACGGTATCAGTGGGGTAAAGAATAACTTTTCCCTCTTTCAGCAGAGTTACACATTTTTTAATCTCTTCATCCATGATTATTTTTTTGAACTGCAAAGATATAAAAGATTTTATTGCTTAATGTTAAAAAAATCTTATTTTTGCAGATTGTTTAACCTCAGGGTGTATGATGCTTGAACGTTACCATAGTGCGTGTTCGGTGCCGCCTTGCTATAGTGGCAAGGCGCGTGTTGTTGCGTGCGCATGTGGGGGGGGGTAATTCTTTGGTTTGCAGACAATTAAGATTTTGTTCTATA
>CADBTU010000022.1 GCA_902797625.1 uncultured Bacteroidota bacterium
CATTAGTAGAATAAGCATAAGCAGCTTGAGTTGAAGAAAATTCTACATTGGCAGGCGCAAGAAATACTTTTAAGAAATCGTATGCTGTATAAGATAACACCTCGCCACCAATTTCTACATCAAACTCTACGTGTACCGAGTCTGCATCTGGCATATTGAAGAGTTTTTCAGCTGTTACCATAGATGTACTTGTAACACTATATCCAGCATTTGCTCCATCGTTAGTTATAAATAGAGCACTTTCAGTTGCACCAGAAGGAACCCCCATAATCCAGTAGTTTGCAGCTGTGCCATTGTTAAACTGCCAGTCTGAGCTACTGAAATCAGTAGAGTAAGGCAGGTTGACTGGAACCGCTGTGGTTGAGAAATTCACTGTTGCAGATGCAGTGGTTCCATCGCAAATAGGAGTAACTTCAACATTATACATAGAGGATGCTTCAAGCGCTGTAAGTACCACACTTTCTGTCGAGGTTGTGGTTGTGTTCCATGTCTCTTCGGCAGCTTTTTTGTATTTCACATTGTATCCAGCTTCGTTAGAACCTGTCCATGTTATTGTTGCGGATGTCTCGCTGACAGAAGTTACTGTAATATTCTTAGGTCTCGGACAATCAGGTGCAAGTTCTAATGTTACATCGTCAACATATATTTGATTTGAACTGCCTGAGCGCAAAGCTATATATGAAGCTGTACCTGTATAACTTGTAAAGTCTATTTCATACAACTCGTGCGATGAACCAACATAAACAGTATCTATTGCTTGGAATGAAGTGCTGCTTGTAGGGTCTGATATAACACCGACAATAATCGGGATATTGGAAGAGCTGTAGGAGCGTGCGTAGAATGAAACCTGAAGAGTGTTGAGAGGCAATGTGGCAACATCTATCTGAGGCATTATAGCTGTATTGCCGTTGCTATAGAAATATAGAGCATAAGTGCCTTCATGTGCATAAGTTGAGTAGTTATACGTATACGGATAGTTATTGCTGCCAACCCTATTCCAACATGCAGGCAGCGGATAGGATGAGGTGCCGCCTATGTTTGGACTCTCGAATCCCCATGTCTGCGGAACAGTGGTTATCAACGCACACTGTGTGGTAATGGTGGCTTTGATATAAGACCAGTCGCTTGTGTCGCCGCCATCGCATACAGCTTGTACATAGAAATCGTAAATGGTTGATGGTGTTAGATCTTCAATTACGAATGGGTTGCTGTTTGTCTCAACAACGGTGCCTGCGCCAAGTGTAAATCCTGCTGGACCGTATTGTATTTTCCATGCTTCAGCGGTACCACTCTCCAACCATTGGATAGTTGCACTTGTGGAAGTTGATGCCACTGCAACCACTCCTGTCGGACGCAAGCATGATGGTGCCACATCAATCACAACATCATCAAGATAAGAGGGGTTATAGCTGCTGTTGTATTTGAATGCGATATATTCTGCATCGCCCTCATAATTGGTGAAGAGTACTTCAATACCTGTCCAGTTTGTGGTTGTAACCTCAATGGTGTCAATTGGTTCAAACGTAGAGGCATCAGATGGGTCATTGATCACACCAACGATGAGACGTGCGGCATTCAAACTTGTTGAATAAGCCTTGTATTTGAAATTCAAGGAGAGTTCATTCATAGCGTAGTTTGTTGGAATTCTATTGGTTACAGCCATCACATAATTAGATGAACCTGAATAGAGATATAATGAGTTGGGCGATGAAACAGAATATGTACTTAAGCAGTATGGCGATGTGGACAAGTAGGTACTGTTGCGTGTCCAGCATTCAGGGAACGCAGAAGAACCAGTTCCATAACTGTCGAACTTTTCGGTGTATGGCAGCTCGCTGATTGGCAGACACTGGGTGCGCAGCGTGGCTTTCATGTGCGACCACTCGCTTTCTCCATTACCGTCGCAAACAGATTGAACATAAAAGTCGTAATTTGTGTTAGACTCAAGGTCTTCAATCACAAACTGATTTGTATCGGCGGAAACAATCGTGCCTGTGTCAGGACTGAAACCAACTGGACCGTATGAAATATTCCAATTCTGCGCATTACCACGTTCTGTCCACGACAATTTGATTGAAGATTCCGTAGGTTCGCTTGCAACCAGGTTTACAGGATAAATACATGACGGCATCTCAACTATTTTCAAGTTATCGATATACGCATCGTGGCTTGATGTTGCACCTATGAAACGGAATGCCAAATATTGTGCTTCGCCCTCATAGCCTGACAATACAACCTCCACATCCTGCCATGTTGAAGCGACAGATGCTTTAATAGTGTCGATGGTTACAAATGAAGATGTGTTTTCAGGGTCAGATACTGCTCCTATCAACATACATGCGTTGTTGGTTGAGAGATTTGATATCCTGAATTTCATTGTAACGAACAGTGAACCGAGAGGATATTGCTCACTGAACGGTCCGAGTGCAATTGTAGATGTGTTGTTGTCTGAAGTGGTGTTGAAGTAGAGTGCACCAGGAACTGAAACGTAAGTTCCTGCGATGTAAGGTTTATTAACCGCGCCCATTCTAACCCAGCAATTCGGTATAGGATATATGCCTGCGGTTGAATTGTAAATACCGTAAAAGTCAAAATTCTCCACAATTGGCGGAACCAATGTGCCACAGTCTGTCCTGAAATCAACATCGCTCCATACACTTTCGCCATTAGTGCTGCAGATTGTACGTACACGTGCCTGATAAGGTGTGTTAGCATTGAGGGCTGTGAGTTCATAGAAAGTGTTTGTTGTAGTTCCCAGATTGGTCCACAACGTGTCATAAACATATTTGTATTCTACCTCATAGTTCTGAGCGTCTGAAACAGGAGCCCATATCAACCTTGCGCTGTTGGTGGTAATGTCTGCTACAACCGCATTAGGCTTAATGCAAATATCGTTGTTTGAGCAAGATGCAAAAAACTTAACATCGTTAACAGAATTCCTCACATATTTGCTTCCTAAGTAAGATGTCAAAGAATCAGGGTCAATCTGCAGACTATCACTGTAATAAACAATAGCCCTATTTCCATCCACGCTGTGAACGTAAAAATTATAATTGCCTCCAGTATACACACCTGAACTATCTAAAGCCACCAAAACCAAGTTGTCGGTTCCATTATAGTTGAAAGATTCGTTAAACATATAGTTGTTCCAGCCTTGAGTTGCGTTCAGGTTACCACTATAAACAAGTGTAAGATTATCAAATGGCACACAGTCGCTCTCATTAGCAAACGAAGCTTTGTCAGTGTGTCCGAGATAGATTTTCACGTTAGTTTTATTTGTTGTTGGTTGAGAATACATATATCTGAGAGAGATTCCTGAAATTTCAGCGTCGCCGTTGAATTCGGAAGCGAGATAAATCTGTTGTGAAAAAGAATATCTGTAGTGATTGTGGATAGGATGACCAGCGAGTGAAGTTGTGCCACCCACCACCTCTATATCACCGTCAGAGTTGCAGTTGGTAGTAAATGAGGCGTTCTGCCAAGCACTCTCTGAGTCTGCACAGGCAGCTTTTACACGCACCTTGTATTGTGTCTCTTGTGAAAGACCGCTTAACATATAGTATGTGTTTTCAGTAGTGTAAGATGTATAGTTGTTGGTTCCGTTTTCGGCATATTCCACAATATATGACGCTCCTACATTTTTAATGTCTGTCCATGAAATATACGCACTTGATCCAGCAACACTTGAAACTGTCAAGTTGTAAACCTTGTCGCAGTCAGGTATGAGTTCTATTGTCAAATTGTCCATAAAGGCTGTTGTGCCGCCTCTGTATCTGAATGCGATGTATTTGCCATTGCCGTCATAATCGGAGAATTCTATAATCTTATCTTCCCATGTGTCGGTTGCAGCGTTTACAACTTCGGCAACAGTAACGAAAGAGGCGGTGTCGGCGGGGTCAGTCATAACGCCCACTTGAAGTTTGTTAGCACCAGTTATGTTACCCATTCTAAATGAGAACATTGCGCGAAGCGATGCGGCTTCAACATCGTCGGCCAACGGCATAAGGGCTACGCCTGAGAAAGTGGAACTGCTTGCCAAGAACGAGAGACTTTTCGAAGTTGACACACTTTGGCTCGTGGAAATCGTAGGCGTGGTGTTACTGTTACTGCTCACGCGGGTCCAGCAAGTTGGGATTGTTCCAGATGTGGTCTCGTAACTGTCGAAATTGTCGGTCATTGGCAATGCCATCGTGCCGCATTCTGTGGTAAACGATAGATTTGTATAGTAACTCTGCTCGCTTGAAGAGCATACTGAACGTAAACGCGCGTAGTATGTGGTGTTTGAATTGAGATTGTCAAGATGCAAGCTTGTCTCACTTGTAGTACCCATCGATATCCATTCTTCTTCGTCAGCAATCTTATACTCTATTTCCCACGAAGTCTCGTTCATACCAGGCACCCATACAAGGTCTGCCGAGTAGGAACTGATGTTTGTAACAATGGCATTAGGTCTGATACATGTGGCCTCGACACATTCTCCAAGGAATTTTATATCATTGAGATTCTTGGAAAGCAACTTGTTACCCGAAAATGAAGAGAGTGATGAGGTAGGATTCGGATAATAAGTGTCGTGAAAATAAGATAAAGCACGGTTGTCATTAACCTGATGTGAATAATAGACAAAGGCTGTTCCATGATATGCGGCTGAGCTGTCTAATGCGGCAATCACAATATTGTCGGTGCCATTGTAATGGAAAGGTTCGTTAAATTCAAAATTATTCCAGCCTGTAGTTACGTTCATATCGCCGCTATATACAAGTGTGAGGTCGCTGAAAGGTACAAAGTCTGTATTGTCGGCAAATTGAGCCTTTGATGTATGGGCAATATACAGCTTTACGTTGTTTTTTGAGGTAACGGCTGCTGTGTGTTTGTAATTGAGAGAAATTCCTGTAATATCTGTTTCACCATTCAATTCAGAAGCAAGATAAATCTGCTGTGAATATGAAAATTTGTAGTAATTATTCGCAGGTGTGTAATAAGTCGTTGAAGAAGCGTCGCCAATTTCAATTTCACCACCTGCAGCACATAAAGTCTTGAATGAGTCGCCGCGAGACTCTGAAGACTCGCCGTTGCTGCAGTTTGTTGTTACGCGCACGTCGTAATTTGTCTGTTGCTCCAAACCAGAAATCAAACAGTAGAGCTGATCGCCTGAAACGGTTTGTGATGTCCAGTTGTCTTCACCAGCCACAGAGTGTTCCACAGTAAAGTTGCTTACCAACTCAATGTTTGAATGTTCCCATGTAACCAATGCGCTCGTTCCTGTTATACTTGAAACGTTCAAATTTTTAATATAGTCGCATACTGGCAGAACCTCAACGATGAGGTTATCCATGTAAGCATTGTAATCTCCATAGTATCTAAATGCTATGTATCTTGCGTTACCATCGTAGTTTTCAAACGACACGTCATATTCGCTCCATTCAGAGGCAGTTGCAGGAATTATTGTATCAACAGGCACAAACGAACTGCGAAGCTCAGGATCTTCCATCAGTCCCACAATAAGGTATGCGTTTGTTATATTTGATGCGTAATAGTTGAATTTTGTCCTCAAATCACTGATGTTGTAGTTGTCGCTAAGACGTGGCAGCGAAGCTGTGATGTGCTCTGAAGCAGAAGCATAGAAGTATAATACGTTAGCTGGAGAAAGTGCATTTGTGTATGAATATACATAGGGATAGTTGGAAGAGTAAACACTGCTGCGTGTCCAGCATTTTGGAAGATTGCTGTTTCCTGCTGTGTAAGTGTCAAAAGCGTCTTCGTATGGGATTTCCATATCCACACACTCAGTGGTTAAAGTAAACGTATAATATAAAGCGGTGTCGCCAGCAGAACATATCGGTGCCACACTAACTGTGTATGTCTTGGCTGGCTCTAAATCTTCCATTGTGTATCCATTTGATGAAACAACTTCCGTAATCCATTCGCTGTCTGGACCAGAACTGTAGGAGACAATCCACTCAGACGCATCCTGCACAGGCCACACTAATTCAGCACTTGTTGCTGTTACATTTGCTACAGAAACCATTGTCGGCGGACATGAACATTCGATATTGAAAATCACATTGTTGCGATAGTATGACCGAGTGCCTGTAGGAGGATTGTCTGGATTTACATATTGGTTATCTGCACTTTTGTATAATGTACGATAATCCGAAAGATAATCAGCTGCAAAAACATAATAATCGCTGTTGTAGCCGTTAGAGCTATCCGACACTACTAATATAAGGTTGTCTGCACCGTTGTATTCAAATGGTGTATCAAATACAAAATCATTCCAACCTTGAGAACAGTTCAGAGAACCTGAATAAACAAGCGTAAGATTTGCAAATGATTCCCAATCACTTGTTGACGAGAATGTTGACTTTTCAGTGTGTCCCAAATAAATTTTCACATTATTCTTCGATGTCATAGCAGTATAGTAGTTATATTTGAACGAGAGTCCTGTAATAGAAGCCTCACCATTCATCTCATCAGAAAGGTATATCTGCTGTGTATATGAATATTTGTACCAGTTGTTCACAGGAGTGTTGTAAGTCGTTGAAGAACCGTTGCCTATTGTTATTTCACATTTATCCAAAATTGTTGCAAACGAAATTGTTACATAATTTGACAACTCGCCACAGTTTGCATATACGCGAACATTGTATGTGGTTAATGAGTCAAGATTTTCTAAGAAATAGTAGGTGTTTTCTGTTGTAACTGATTGCCAATCATCGCTGCCAGCCACAGCATATTCAATATTGTAGCCTACAGGCGTACCTTGAGAACCATTTTCCCACGACAATAAAGCGGATGTTCCTGTTATATTGCTAACTGAAAGATATTTAACAGGGGAACATGCTGGAATATAATCCAAAACAACATTATCAACATACGAACTGCTAACACCTCTTTGTCGGAGAGCTACGAAGCGACCGTTTCCATTGTATTCCTCAAAAGTAATATCCTTGAGGTCCCATACTCCTGTTGTGTTGTTCTCAAGCGTTGCCACAGGTACAAATGTTGAAATATCTGCTGGCGACTCCATCACACCAACCTCAAGCGTATTATTAAAACCGCTTACTCTGTACTGGAATGAGAGCATTAGTTCGTCTAAATTGATATAGGCATCCAACTCTGGAAGAATTGCCACACTGTAACTTGTGTCATTACTTTGGAATATTAGCGATGCCGGTGATGAAAAATAGGTACTTGTTTTGTAAGGATATGTTAAATTGCCAGTGTGAATTTTTCTCCAGCAAGAAGGGTATTGTTCCGTGCCCAATGAATCAAAATTCTCAGAAAGCGGAAGTCCCATCATTGATTCGCAAAGTGTTGTGCATGAAAGTTTTTCCGAAGCGAAACTGTAGGAACCGTCGGCGCATACAGAATAAAGATAGAAATCATACTCCGTGGCAGGCGTAAGACCTGTCAGTGTGCCAGGAATTTCATTCAGGAACTCTTCCTCGCCGTTTCCGACAGTAAATCCCTTTGGACCATATTCCACGCGCCATGACGAAACCTCGTCGTTCTCTGCCCATGCAAATGTAACATAATCGCTGCGATAGTCAACGATTCTCACATTTTCTGGCTTGTCGCAGAGAGGTGTTGTGGTTATAACCAAATTGTCGATGCTTCCATTGTAGCTTGAGGATGATTTGCTTTGGAATTTGAACGCGATGTATTGTCCGTTGCCTTCATAATCTGCAAAGTTCACCTCCATATTCTGCCAGTTAGCGGCTGTGGGCTTCAATGTGTCAACAGGAATGAATGTGTTCACACTGTCAGGATTGGTCATAACCCCTACAATCATCAAAGAATTAGTTGTGCTTTCAGGGCGATATTTGAACGTTGCAGACAGTGTGTTTATAGGAAACTCCTCTGAGATCAACGGTGCTATTGCATAAACAGGACCGTATGTGCTGCTTGTGTAGAAATACAACGAAGCAGGTGCTGAAACATTGTATGTATTATTAACGTACAACGATGAAGAACTGTTTGTTTTCTTCGACAGCCAACAATCAGGAAACGCGCTGCTGCCTGTTCCGCAAGAGTCAAAATTTTGGACATAAGGAAGATCCATGACAGGATCGCACTTTGTCTTTGCAGACACTTTGTTTGATACATAACTTTCGGTTTCATCGCTACATATCGCATATACATAGAAGTCGTATTGCTTGTTTGGATCTAATCCAGTAACGGCGAACAGTGTGTCGTCGGCAGTTTGCGAATCGCCATCGCCAAGTTCAAACCCTTTTTCACCATATTCAACGCGCCAATTGCTAATGTTTGGGTCATTGTTCCATTTAAGCGTAACGGTGTTGTTTGTAGTTGAAACCACCGATAAATTTGTCGGGCGGGCACAAGCTGGGGTGTAGTCGATATAGAGATTGTCAATATATAGTGAATATGTCGAATAGGTGGTGTTATAGCGGAACGCTATGTGTTTTCCATTTCCAGTGTACGAAGCAAGGCTAATATCTTTGAGATTCCAAGTAGTTGCCGTGCCAACAGGCACAGTTGCCACCGACACAAATGTGGTTGCATCATCAGGATCGGTCATCACACCAACTTGCAAAACACAATATTGCGGTGATGAAGCATAAACTCTAAACGAAACCGAAACGTCGCTTACATCTATGTTGCTTGCTAATTCTGGGAGTGCTATTATGTTATAGGTTGTACTTCCTGCATAAAAATACAATGAGCCTGGTGAAGAGTAGTTAGTTGTGGATATGTACGGATATTGGTAAGTAGTGCTGTAGGTGTTATTTCTTGTCCAACAATCTGGGAATGCATATCCTGATGTGCCGTATGTGTCAAAATTTTCGATTATAGGCAGTTGCGTTACAATACCACACTCTGTTTTGAAATTTGCTGTGCGCCAAAAGCTTTGCTCTGTTTGCGAGCATACATTCATAACTCTTACAGAGTATTGTGTGTTGGCCAAGAGATTTGTCAAGTTGTATGTGGTTTGAGTGGTTGTGGCTGTTTGAACGCTGCTGCTTTCCCAAGACACAGAGGCTGATTTCCATTGTATTGTGTAACTGTTGCCATCTTCTGGCGCAGTCCATGACACTGTTGCCGAATTGTCAGTCTTGTCGTTAACAGTGAGTGCCGAAACTGCATGACAATCTATGTTGCCTACAATGTAAGTAAAACGAATATCAGGTTTGTAGTGTTCGACACGTTTTGTTCCTGTCATTGTGCTATTTATGGAAGATAGTGAGATGTTGTCGCAGTCTGCAAAGTGTGTAACACCATCATGGCAAAAAAGCCAAACGGTGTTGTCGTCAGTACCAGTATAATAAACTGTTTTTGAACAATTTCCAGTGGTTGAACAACCATAACCGTCAGTTATTATAATGAGGTTGCCGCCGTTGTATTCAAATCCTTCTGAAAACTCAAATTCAACCCAGCCAGATGATGGCACGTTGCAAGCCCCATCATACACAAGAGAGGCAACAGTAACAATGTCGCTCCATGTCATGGAACCGTTTATATCGTCATCAGTTTCGGCAATCCACATCTTCAGGGTTGCCGTTGTACCAGAAGTAACACTGCTCATCCTGAACGCGCATGAAGTTATAATTCTTCCCGCATCCAAGTTAAGGTCACTTTGAGAATACTGAATCACTGCCCTGTGATTTCCGAATAAACCAGGCAAAAAATGAGAACTTGTTGTAGTGGATTCGCCACCAAATGTCACAGTCTGTGCGTCTTGCGCAAAACCATTCATGCCAAATGTGCCAAAAAGCATCATAAGGCATAGCAAAAATCGTAAACTTTTCTTCATAATTATATGTATTTAGTTAATTTTAAGCGTATATATAGTACAATTTTGGTTCTTTTTTCGTTTTCACGAGAGAACTTGACTGCAAATATATGAATTAAATACGATAATAACAAAAGATTGTTGATAAAATTTCAAAAAATATAAGCATCAAGATAACAAAAAAACATGATACCCGCTAAAAGTTCTAACGGGCGCAGAATCGCTTCTGGAGATAGAATTAGAGTTTTAGAGGGGTCGTAAATATAATATAAATCGTACACACTGATTTATATAGGGTTGCTGGCGCAAAATATTTATTTTTTGTTTTTAGTTAGAAGCGATGGCTCTTAATATCTCTTCATAAGAATATCCCTTTGAGATTAAAAATCTAAACAATTTTTCTCGTTTATTGACAGAATCCTTATGGGTTTTGAGCCATTTTTGTATTATGTATTTTAATTGATTATTATAATTATCAGAATCAATATCCTTCACATATTTATCAATAATATTTTGACTTATATGCTTTGTTTTTAAGGCCGATATTATCTTTTGTTTGCCCCAAGAGCGTTTCACCTTACTTCGAACAAAAGTTTCCACATATCTATCTTCATCAATAAATTTCTCATTTTCAAGAAAAGTAATAATTTCGCTTATTTGCGCTACAGAGAGATTAAAAGAGTTAAGTTTTCTTTCAACATCAAATTTACAGCGCTCTTGATAAGCACAAAAGTGCTCTATTTTTTTAATAATCTCTATGGAAACATTAGTCATTTCTCTGTTGTTGGTTCACTCCAGAGTATAATTTCGTCATTATTTTCATTAAGATAGTGGACCTCGTTAAGTCGACTACTTTGATTTGCTGAAATCTTAATAAACTTTCTATATTTAAAAAACCATTTCAATCTTATTGATGGGAATCCTTTTGTAAGATAGGCATAAACAAAAGGATGAGTTATTATAGAAACCTTAGGCTCATTTTGTTTTTCAAATAGAAAATCGAGGGCATTAGAGATTTCGTCTTCAACAACGATTGGAGGTTTAATTTTCCCTGTACCCTTACACATAGGGCACTGTTCAGTATTTTCAATGATTGTTGCTTGTCTGACTCGTTGGCGTGTTATTTGAATAAGTCCAAATTTATTGAGAGGGAGAATAGTATGTTTAGCTTTATCATTGCGCATAAATTCAGCCATAGCCTTATTAAGAATTGTTTTATTGCCAGCCTCATGAAGGTCAACAAAATCAATAGTTATAATTCCCCCCATATCGCGGAGGCGCAATTGACGTGCAATCTCAGCTGCGGCTAACATATTGGTATTCAAGGCATTTTGTTCTGGTGTTTGCGACGACTTCACTCTATTGCCACTATTAACGTCTATAACATGCATAGCTTCTGTATGTTCAATAATCAGATAAACACCATTTTTAACTGTAACAACTTTTCCAAAAGAGCTTTTTATTTGACGTGCTACGTTAAAATGATCAAAAATTGGTTGTTTATCGTTATATTGTGTTACAATACCTTCTTTCTCTGGAGCATGAATATGAAGATAATTTTTCACTTCTCTAAAAATATCAGAATTATCAACATATATAGCATGAAAAGAATCGTTTAAGAAATCACGAAGAAGCGATGAAATTTTATTTTCTTCTTGAGCGAGGCGCAAAGGAGGTTTTGAAGCAAAAAGATTTTCAACTGTTGTATCCCAGCGGTAGCGTAACATATCGAGATCTGAAGAGAGTTCTTCAACACTTTTATGTTCGGCCACTGTTCTGATGATAATACCGAAATTTCGAGGTCGAATACTTTGAGCTGCCAAACGAAGTCTTTTGCGTTCCTCTTTACTTTTAATTTTCTGAGAAACTGATATTTTATCGCTAAAAGGCACTAAAACAAGAAATCTACCAGCAAAAGAGATTTCTGTTGTAATTCTTGGTCCTTTTGTTGATATTGGTTCTTTAGCAATCTGAACCATTATATTTTGTCCAGAAGAGAGCACTTCGCTTATTTTACCATTTTTTGAAACTTCTTCAAGGAATTGAACATGATTAATACTTCTTTTACCTGTTTCTATAGCTTGTGTAACGAAATTATTAATTGTTCGAGCGTTAATGCCGAGATCAAGATAATGAAGGAAAGCTTCTTTTTCGCTTCCCACATCAACAAAAGCAGCATTAAGACCTGGCATAATTTTTTTAACGCGCCCAAGGTAGATATCGCCAACAGAAAACTCAGCCGATGATTTTTCGGTATGAAACTCCATCAACTTTTTATCTTCAAGCACTGCAACCTGCACATCTTGGTTACGTGTAGTGATAACAACTTCTTTAACTATTTCGTTTTGTTCGTTCTCCATATAATAAAACAATGAAAACTAAACAATTGAACCAATTATTTAGTTTTCATTTTTCTTAACACGCTTAAGAACTATTTGTTCTTATGTCTATTCTTTCTTAATCTTTTCTTACGCTTGTGCGTGTTCATTTTTGCACGTTTACGTTTTTTTCCGCTTGGCATATTTTTTAATTTAAATTGTTATTTTTTTGAACTATTCTTAACTGAGTCAACAAATTCCTTACAAGGTTTGAAAGAAGGAATATTGTGAGCTGGTATAGTTATTGTAATATTTTTTGAAATATTACGGGCAGTTTTTTCTGCTCTTTGTTTAACAATGAAACTACCAAATCCTCTCAAATACACGTTTTCGCCATCAATCATAGTTTTCTTTACAGAATCCATGAAAGCTTCTACTATTGTTTGAACGCTGTTCTTTTCATAACCCGTACGGTTGGAAATTTCATTAACGATTTCTGCTTTCGTCATAATATTTTTTGTTTAAGTGTTAGTAATTTTTTTCGGCTGCAAAAATACAATAATTTCTTTATATTCCAATACTTACGAAAAAAATTATTTGATTTTGTCATAAATTTTACTTGCGAGACGGCTCGCACCTATTCTAAACAAATCTTTTGTAAGAGATTCTTTACCCATTATTTGTGTCCAAATATTAACATATTTTATTGCTTCTTCTGGCGCAGATATTCCGCCTGCAGCCTTAATTCCTGCATTTTTACCTGTAGCTTGATTATATATTTTAATTGCAAAGGCCATCACCCAAAAAGCTTCTGGGGTGGCATTTATGGATATTTTTCCTGTTGATGTCTTAATAAAATCAGCTCCAGCATACAAAGCTAATTGCGATGCTCTAAAGATATTTTGAGGAGTCTTCAACTCTCCAGTTTCCAATATCACTTTGAGAGTTTTGCCGATAGACGCTTTGCGAATAGCGAGAATTTCATCATATACTTCTTGATATTTTCCTTCTAAAAATTTTCCTCGCGAAATCACCATATCAATCTCATCAGCACCTTGAGATATGGCATATTTAACTTCTTCAACTTTAATATTTATCGGGGATTGACCTGCAGGAAAAGCTCCTGCTACAGAGGCTATTTTTATATCACTTCCTTCTAATTCTTTTTTAGCAACTGCTACAAATGTTGGATACACGCATACTGCTGCGGTAGTTGGTGTGTTTTTTTCGTCATTTCTAAAACCTTTTGCTTGCTGGCAAAGGTTGCGAACCTTTTCATCAATATCGTTGCCCTCAAGAGTTGTTAAATCAATACATTCTAATATTTTTCGGTATATTTCTTGGAGTTCTTCTTCTGTGTAAGTTATTTTCTCACTTGATTTTACTTTTTGCGCTAATTGCACTTCTGTAAAAGGAAATTTCTGGATACTAATGGTTTTTTTTTCGTCTGACATATTATTTATTACTTTGCTTTAAATTTATTTAACGATAATTTTAACGATACTATATGCGAATATTGTGCTATAGAGAGGTTTCCGAGATCTGTAAAAGCATAATCTATAGAAACTATGTCTTTTATATTGATGCCAACACCAAAGTTTATTTGCATTGACGTTTTCCGCTTTCCTTCAAAATCAAATTCTGTTTGAAAATTTCCAATTCCTGCTCTTAAAGCAACTATTTTTTTGTAGTCAAATTCCATACCAAAATGGGGGTCGATACTCATTATTTTGCTTTTTATCAATGAATTCCGTTTTCCATCAAATGTAAAATCCATTCCTACTGCAAATGTTCCATGAAAACCCTTTCCAAAATGTATAGTTTTGCCTCCTCCAATTAAAAGTGCAGGCATTGTAAGTTCAAGTGTGTTTTCTGGTATCTCATTACCCGTTTGTTTAAATACTGAGATAACGTCTTCGGTTAAAGAATAATTCCACGCATTGAACGTTGATGTTGCATCACGAAGAAGAGTTCCTACCTGCCAACCTTTTCTATTGTACTGCAACCCTAAATCTATGCCAAACCCCCATGAATTAGCAAATTTTCCAACTTTACGATAGATTATTTTTGCATTTGCTCCTAAAGACAAACCTGGAATATTCGAAAAATTGTAGGCATAGCTCAAAAATATTGCATTATCTGCAGCTGAAAAATAGGTTATTCTATCATAATCCACATTACCCTGAGCATCAATTAGTTGAGTTGTATTCATAATATTATCAACTCCGAAACGAATATAAGAAAGTGCTACCGTTGAGTTAGAATCAATTTTTACGCCAAATCCTGCATAGTCATACTTAGCAATACCAGCAAAATATTCTGCGTGCATCAGTGCGAGTTGGTATCTTTTATCCATTCTATAAAGTCCAGCAGGATTCCAATATGCAGACGAAACATCATCCGTGAGGGCACACATTGTATTAGCCATTCCTAAACCTCGAGCCCCAATTCCTAATGACAAAAACTCGTTACTATATTTTTCTTGCGCAAAAAGAATAGAAGAAAAAAACACTATATAAACTATGGTTATACACTTTCTCATTTCTTGCTTTTTTGTTTAACCACAAAAGATTTTCTATCTCCAGAAAATAGCTCAAAACCAACGAACTGACAGTCCAAAGCACCATTCATAACAGACCATTTTTTGAATGGTTTTAATCCTATACTTTTAAGGGCTATTGCATCTGAACTTATAATAAAAGCTTTACAATCTGTATATCTATTTTTTAAAGCATTCCCTATTTCTTTGTAAAGAGTAGTTATGTCTTCAACAGAAAGACGTTCTCCATAAGGGGGATTAAGAAAGACAAAAGATGGAGTTCTCTCTGGATTAGAATTTTGCATTTTCTCGTTTTCCAATAAAATAAAATCTTGTAGTCGAGCTTGTTTTATATTAGACCGCGCAATATCAAGAAAACGAGTATCAATGTCAGAGCCATAGAAATTCACATTTACATCATCAGCGATATCTGCTTCGTTGCGTATTGAGGCCCAGAGTTTTCTATCAAAATTCTTCCATCTATAGAAGCCAAACTCTCGTCTATAAAAACCAGCAGGTATATTGAGAGCTTTCATTGCTGCTTCTATAAGAATGGTTGCACCACCGCACATTGGGTCTATTATATCGCAATCTGCATTCCAACCACTCTTCATGATCAATGCTGCAGCTGTTACTTCATTGAGTGGAGCAGGATGGTTTCGTACTTTATAACCACGTTTATGTAGGGATTCACCTGAACTATCGACAAACAAATGTGCTTCATCTTTATAAATATGTAAGTGAAATAGAACATCAGGATTCTCTTTATCAACATCAGGACGCTTATTAAACATATCTCGAAAACGATCGCAGAGAGCATCTTTAGCTAACATAGAAGCATATAGTGGAGTAGCAAAAATAGAGTCAACTATTGTTGCGCGAAAAGCCATAGTACCATCAGGTGAAAGAACCTCAGAAGCATCGTAATCGAATATATTTTTATAAAAATCGTTATTATTTTTAAACCTAAACGATTTTCTCCTCCACAAGATTCTTAGAGCAGTTCTACAAAAATAATTAGCACGATACATAATATCTATATCGCCTTCAAATGAGACAGCACGATTAAGTTTACAACAGTTATGTGCGCCTAAACTGTGTAATTCTTTGAATAACTCTGACTCAAAACCAGCGAACGTTTTCGCCACAAAGTACTCCATTTTAACACGAAATTTAAAGGCGCAAATGTACATAATTTACGAATACAACTTGTAAAACACAAAGTAAGAATTTTTTGGAAAACGACAGAATTGTTCGTATTAAATTGAACTTTCAAATAGGTTTCAAAAACAGACTGGCAAGAATATTCCGCAGTGGAGTTTTCAGATATATCAAAAATAATTTTTAAGTTTTTGTTGTATGAGTGAAGATAGCGAACACACTATTTCTAAAATTTAACACTAACTTTGGCAGCAATTGAATGATTAAGTTTTTTTACATTAGCATTTTTCTTAAGAGTGTAGTCGAGATGTAACCTAATATGTTGCTCTGGCCACCAATCAAGCCCAAAGGAGTAATAATGAGATAAAACAGAGGGCATTTGCATATCTCTAACATAGTAATCATAACGAAACAAGGGACGTATTCGCTGTTTTATTGAACTATTTTTGCCCCAAGTTGTATAAAACCAATAACCAACAAAAGCATACAAACCACTAGTATTTATGTTGTAAACTGAATCGACTGGTACAGATTCGTCATAAACGCCTGTTTTTCCTTGTAAATACTCACTTCGTAATGTTAAATTTCTACCTAAATACTCAACTCCACCAGAGTAACGAAATCTTTGTGCATTTTTATTCGGATTTAAGGCGTAATTGCCAATATATACAGAACCTGATAATCTGAGATTTTTCACGTAAGGATAAAAGTCTATTCTTGCTGAGAAATCTTTGCTTAGATTATCTTTTCGCATATTTGGACCACTGCCACCGAAAACGCCAGCATAGTATCTTAATAGAGGTAATGTTTCACCATTTTTTTTAAAATCAAATAGTGTTCCTGAAGCCAACGCACCAATCTCAAAACCATTAACATAGGATTTTACGCCAGAAACATCGTTAAAACCTGCTAATGAAACAACTACTTGAGAAAGTTCTACAAACTCAAGATCTAATGGTGAATAATAATTATCCATAGTAAAGGGAGTCTTTATTTGTCCAATTTGTAATGCAAAATACTTACAAATTTTAACACGCAACCATGCATCTAAGAGTTGAGGAGAATTTGCAAAATCTGCTTGAATACGGAAATCAATTTTTGATGTTGGGGTGCCGTAAACTTCAAATCGTGCGCGACGCAACATAAACAAAAAATCGCGATTAGTATTATTAAGAGCATCTCTATTCAGATTATATACACATTGGGCATCCACAAATCCATGAATCTGAATATAATCACTAATTTTCAAAGATTTTTGAAATGTAGGCTTTCTGTTCACTGAATCTTCTTGTGAAAAAGCTATATTAGTACAAAAAAATGAAAGTGTAAAAATAAGCGAAGTTTGTAATAAGACAATGTTTCTTAATCCTTTTAAATTCAAAAACATATATTTTTTGATGGTTTTATATTAAATTGCGAAGTTAACAACTTATTATTGATATATAACAGACTATCAGTGCTTGGTTAGTAAATAATATTAAAAAGAGAACGCCATTTTTTTTGACATTCTCTTATAAAAATTATGTAAATCTAACTTAGTTTTCTAATTCTGTTTTAATAACATTTTGTATTGTAGCAACAAAATCATCAATCGACATAGAACCGTCGTTAATATTTCCGTGTCGGCGCACAGACACAGTATTGTCAGCTTCTTCTTTTTCACCCACAATCAGCATATAAGGCACTTTTGCGGTTTCGGCATCACGTATTTTTCTTCCAGTCTTTTCGCTACGGTCATCAATATAACAACGTATATCATTTTCATCGAAAATAGTTTTAACTTTTTGAGCGTAGTCAATAAATTTCTCACTTATAGGAAGAATAACAACTTGAGATAGAGTTAACCAAAGAGGGAAATTTCCACCTGTATGTTCCAACAATACAGCTACAAAACGTTCCATAGAACCAAAAGGTGCTCTGTGAATCATCACTGGACGTTTCTTTTGTCCATCAGCATCGGTATATTCGAGACCAAACCTCTCAGGTAGGTTGTAGTCAACTTGCACTGTTCCAAGTTGCCACTCACGACCGATAGCGTCTTTAACCATAAAATCGAGTTTAGGACCATAGAAAGCTGCTTCACCTTCAACTTCGATAGTTTTAAGTCCTTTTTCTGCTGCCGCCTCAATAATTGCTCGTTGAGCTTTATCCCAATTTTCATCAGTTCCAATATATTTTTCAGTGTTATTGGGATCTCTAAGAGAAACTTGAGCTTTATAATTTTCAAATTTAAGAGTTTTGAAGATATAAAGAATAATATCAATAACTTTACAAAATTCTTCTTTAATTTGATCTGGAGTACAATATAGGTGAGCATCATCTTGAGTAAAACCGCGAACCCTTGTAAGACCGTGCAATTCACCGCTTTGCTCATAGCGATAAACTGTTCCAAACTCAGCTAAGCGAAGCGGTAATTCGCGATATGAACGCGGACGAGATGCGTAAATTTCGCAATGATGAGGGCAGTTCATTGGTTTTAGAAAAAACTCTTCCCCTTCTTGCGGTGTTGTTATCGGACGAAACGAATCGGCTCCGTATTTAGCATAGTGCCCAGAAGTTTTATAGAGTTCAACATTTCCTATGTGAGGTGTTATAACCTGCTGATAACCATGTTTTTTCTGAACTTTGCGTAAGAACTGTTCGAGGCGGTCGCGAAGTGCCGCTCCTTTAGGAAGCCATAACGGTAAACCTGCACCAACACGTTGTGAAAAGGTAAATAGTTCCATCTCACGACCAAGTTTTCTATGATCTCGTTTCTGAGCTTCTTCCAGCAGAGCAAGATACTCATCAAGTTCTTTCTTCTTAGGAAATGTTACAGCGTAAATGCGGGTCAATTGTTTACGCTTTTCGTCTCCTCTCCAATATGCACCAGCTGTTTTCAACAACTTTATAGCTTTTATTGCTGATGTGTCATAAAGATGTGGTCCTCGACATAGGTCTGTAAAATTACCACTCTCATAAAACGAGATTTCCCCATCTTCTAAACCTTCAATAAGCTCAATTTTATACTCATCACCTTTTTTATTGAAATAATCAAGAGCCTCAGATTTTGGAACATCGCGACGCACAAATTGAATCTTTTGCGAAGCCAACTCTTTCATTTTCTCCTCTATCTTTGGAAAATCATCAGAAGATATAGAATAGTTCATAAAATCTATATCGTAGTAAAATCCAGTTTCAATATGTGGACCTATACCGAATTTCACACCTGGATATAGAGATTCAATAGCTGCAGCCATAAGGTGAGCTGAACTATGCCAAAAAGTATCTTTTCCTTCACGATCGTTCCATGTATAAAGTGTCAGTGAAGAGTCTTCATTGATAGGTTTGTTAAGTTCCACTAAAGAGTCGTTCACTCTGGCCACTAACACATTACGTGCTAAGCCTTCGCTTATAGAAAGAGCCACCTGATAAGGTGTAGAACCTTTCTCTATCTGTTTTATTGAGCCATCAGGCAATGTTATATTTATCATAATAAAAGTAATTTTTCAAATTATAAAATCAGGCATTATCAACCATTTCTTTGAATGAAGAGGCGCGTCTGATACCTTCACCTGTATTGATTAGAACTGTTTCACCGTTGTGAATTTCTCCATTTTGGAGTGCTTGGTAAAAACCTGCAAGACAGACAGCTGCTGCTGGTCCAAAATAGACTCCACATTGGTCTTTTGCAATTTTAGCAATTTGCGCAAGGTTATTTTCTGGAACACGTAAGAAAGTACCTCCACTCTTTTTAACTATAGGTGCAACAACAGGAAACATTCCAGGATTACCAGTAGAAAGGATAGATACTATGGTTTGAGGATTATCTATTATTGGATAATCTTTTTCCCATCCATCTTTAAATCCTGAAGTTTTAGCTCTCTCCCACCCTTGCACCATAGGATCACAAGTATCTTGTTGAACAAGAAGCATACGTGGTAATTTTGCTTCTGGAAATATATCACCAATCTCACTTATACCTTTTTCAACGGCTATGGGTCCTGTACCCCCACTAACAGCCTGAATATAAACATCGGGTATTCTTCCGAGTTGGCGCATAAATTCAAAAACCATAGTTTTTTTAGCCTCAACGCGAATTGGGTCAATATTTCCTGCGGAGATCAAAACCTCATTATCTTCGTGAAAAGCAGCGGCGCGTTGCTTCGCAAAGGAATAATCACCATCACAAACCATCACATTTTGACCATACCGAAGAATAGCTTCAACCGTATCTGGGTTAACGCATTTAGGAACAAAAACAGTAAAATCAATACCAGCCAAAGCCAGATATCTACTATACGCTGTAGCAGTATTGCCAGTAGAAGCAACACAAAAATCTTTTATACCGTTTTCCTTAAAGATAGTTGCTGCTAACGATGCAGCCACATCTTTAAAAGTGTTAGTACCGCCATTAAGATCGTTGCGATAAACCAAAACTTTGCAATCAATATCATATTTTTCTTTCGCAAAATTTTCTAAGTAGGTCCAATTCTCAATAGGTATTGTTCCTTCTCCAAAAGAAATGACATTGTCAAAGTTTTCAAAAGGTAAAAAATCAAAATAGAGATAGAAGTTTTCTGGGGCTTTAGCTTCTATAAGAGTTTTAAGTTTGTTATAGTCCGTTGAATATTCTGCAACTGCACGTTTAGAACCGCATTTACAGCTCTGATTCTGAGAAAACCAAGTGGCAAAGTCTGGTACAACTTCGCCACATTGCGTGCATCTAAGATGATATTTAGACATTGTTATTATTTTGCTCTGTTGATGAGGTTCATTACAGGGATTGGCTTATTATACTCACCTGCTTCAAGTTTTGCTTTAATCTGACGGAAAACATCTATAGTATATTTAACATCTTCCATAGTATGGGCTGCAGTAGGAATAACGCGAAGCATTATAACATCTTTAGGAACAACAGGATAAACAACGATAGAGCAGAAGATTCCGTGATTTTCGCGAAGGTCAACCACAAGATTAGAAGCTATTCCTGTGATTTCTGACAGAGTGAGATTGTTATCATTTCCTCTGAGGTGAACAGGGGTTACAGGAGATTGAGTACGTCCTAAATCAAATCCTTCAGCGCGGAGACCATCTTGCAAAGCTGTAGCTATCTCCCACAATTTCTTTTTGTGTTCGGGTTGAGTTTTAATAATTTCCAGACGTTTCATCGCACCTATAACCATTGGCATTGGCAGAGATTTAGCAAAAATCTGTGAACGCATATTGAAACGCAAATGGTCAATAATTTCTGGTTCAGAGGCAACAAAAGCCCCAATTCCAGCCATACTTTTAGCAAAAGTTGCAAAATAGACATCCACATCGTCTGTAACATTAAAATGAGCTGCTGTTCCTTCGCCGCGCGGCCCCATTGTTCCAAATCCATGAGCATCATCTATCAAAAGACGGAAATTAAACTCTTTTTTAAGTTCACATATTCCTGCGAGTTCGCCTAAATCACCAGCCATACCGAAAACACCTTCCGTTATCACCAGAATACCGCCGCCTTGTTCTTCAGCTATCTTGGTAGCTATTCCGAGCATTTTACGCAAACTTTCCATATCGTTGTGTTGGAACACTTTACGTTTTGCTGAGCTCAAGCGCATTCCATCTAAAATACAAGCGTGCGACTCTGAATCATAAACTATCACATCGCGGTGTGTAGTTAAAACATCAATAATGGAAATCATGGCTTGGTAACCAAAGTTTACAAGATAACCAGCTGGTTTACCAACAAAATCAGCAAGATCTTTCTCTAATTGCTTGTGATATTTTGTGTCGCCCGACATCATTCGCGCACCCATTGGTGCAGCCATTCCAAAATCAGCTGCGCCCTTTGCGTCTGCCTCACGAACTTCAGGAAGATTTGCTAATCCTAAATAGTTATTCAAACTCCAGTTTAACACCTCCTTGCCATTAAATCTCATGTGTGGACCTATTTCACCCTCCAATTGAGGAAATTGAAAATATCCATCGGCATATTTCTGATATTGTCCTAACGGACCGCCATTGCTTTCATAAATTCTTTCAAAAATGTCTTTCATTTTATTCTATTTATTTTTTGTTACTTAAAAATTATTAACTCACTACCTCTGTGGGTCGAATCTGTGCGAATCAAATACTCTTCGATTTCCATCTCGTTGTAAATATTAAAAAGCACTTTTTCGACAACATAATTTTGTACATCAAAGTTCAATGCTGTTGAAGAATGTTTAATATACTCTTTATAAACTTCATTCCAAAGATTATTAATACCTAACACATTCATTCTGATTGATATGGGCGATTGAAAAAGATTTTTCAAATATGAGGTTGATTGTAGCTGAAAATATCTTGTAATAGCGTTTTCTGCACCTTTTATCAATCTCTCTGCATCAAAAATTTCGAGCGTATCTATAGCTTTTTTTATTAAAGGAGTAAGCTGAGCACCACAACCTTCAACCATTCTATTAGTAAGCAATATTAGAGAATCTTTAAGATCTGACTTGCCGTATTTATCAAGTGTATCAAACACTGTATTCTCTATCGTTGAAAAATCAATTCTATAATCGTTCATATCATAGAAACCGTTATGCTTAAAAAGATGATTAACGGCTGAATCTGCCGACACTTTCAAACACGCTTTAACAGCCCTATTTTTCTCTGAATTTGTGTAAAGTTGCTCCACGTATTGTCCAGTTTCATCCTTACAAGATGTGAATAAACAAGATAACATCGGCAACAGCGCGATCAGAAGCAATGGAATAATGTTTCTTTTTTTCATACCAACATAAAAAATTAACCTGCAAAAATACTATTTTTGCCGTATCTGTGTTATACTTTTATAAATTATTTGAGGAATTTCTATGAGGTTAGATACGATAACGCAAACCGAGTCAACGAATTCACTGTTACGTAAGTGGATTATTGAGAGACGAAGCTTGAATTTGGAAGTTTTTTCCCCTTGGGCTATTGCAGCTGATTTTCAAACCGCAGGAAGAGGTGCTGGAGAAAATAAATGGTACAGTTCAAGAGGGAAAAACATACTCACAAGCATCTTTTTTGAACCTAAAATCCACGCTTCTCAACAGTTTGTTTTTAACATTTTTTTTTCAGTTGCTTCTCGTGATTTGATTGCTGAACAACTTCCTGATGTTAAGATAAAGTGGCCAAACGACATCTTTGTAAACAACAAAAAAATTGCTGGCATACTCATCGAACACTCTGTTAAGGGTTCTAATTTAGATTTTTCAATAGCTGGAATTGGTATAAACATAAACGAGGATTCTTTTCCTAAAGAGATTCCTAATCCAACATCATTATTGTTGGAAAATAAAAATTGCGATTGCAAAAAAGTATTAAACAGATTCTTAAATATTTTAGATGAGAGATTTCCTCTATTGGCTTCACATTCCAAAGAGTCTCTTCAGAATGAGTATTTGAAAAATCTATATCGCTTAGATGAAAAACATTATTTTATCTACAAAAACAAAACTTTTCAGGGTATTATTAGAGGAATTGACGAATTTGGTAGGCTTTTAGTTGAAGATTGTTCTAACAACAACATAAACAGCTATGAGTACAAACAAATATCTTATGTGATTTAAATTTTAAAACAATAAAAAAATTTTTGTTATCTAAAAAATTCTACTATTTCCTCTCTTTAATTCCTCATCAGATGGAATATTCTCTTTTATAGTATCAACATTGATAATTAGTGGACGAATATTTGAAATTTCTTTTTTGACTGTATTTTTAGTAGTAATATCCATATCACATTTCGAAGAATCTTGGGGAATGTTTTCGGATTTTTTGTCAGTTCTTGCGTTATCTACCTTTTTTTCAACTTTTGTTGTTTGTTCTACAACAGGAACGTTGACAGTTTCAGAAGTTGATTCATTTAATAGTAAAACTTTTGAGTTAGTATCTTCTGTTAAAATTGAAGATGAAACATTATGAAGAGTTGAAGAGTTTGTCTGTAGATAAAAAAACAACAGAGTAAAACTAATAATAACAGCAGATACAACAACACCTAACACTATAGATGATAAACCTATAGTTCTTAATCCTGTAGCTTTTTTAAAAGTTTTCCAAGAAGAATTTTTGAATTCATATTGATTTTGTTCAGTCTTATCTTTTACCAATTTGTCGAAGTCTGCCATAACATCTAATCTATTTGTCTAAAATCATTTTTTTCAATCTGTTGCGCGCATTATTTACGTGCCACGCGGATGTGCTTTCTGTTATTTGGAGAGTTTTAGCAATTTCTGCGTGAGAGAAACCTTCAAAAACAAACATATTAAAAACTATCTTTGAAGTTTCTGGCAGTGATTGCACAAAATTCATCATCTCCTTTGCTGAGATCTGCGAGAGTGCGGTTGAAACATTCTGATCAGGAATGTCGTAACTCACATCATCAAAATTCACAAAATCAACATCTTTTATAAATTTCCTGCGATAATCTAAAGCCGCATTTGCAACAACTCGTTTCAGCCAAGCTTCAAAAGTGTTCATTTCCTTATATTTATCAAGATTTGAAAACACTTTCACGAAGCCTTCATTTAGCATATCTTCAGCCTCTTCCGAGCTGTTAGCATATCTCATACAGACAGTCATCGCGCAACTGTAGAAAGTTTTGAAGAGTTTTCGTTGACTTTTAGTATTACCTTGCAAGCACTCTTTAACTATTAGAATAATCTCTTCATTCCTCTCCATAGATATACAACGAGACTTTATAGGAAAATCTTGGGTAAAAAATTATTTTATAAATTTAAATCCTAAAGAAGTTGAAAAAATATTGCTTCTATGGGTTTCTGAACTACTTTTTTCACTGTTATGGAAATTATCAGCTGCTAAACAATAATTTAAATCGAGAGTAAATCTCCAAAAATCTATACCAACACCTACTTGACCTCCCCATATCAAACTGTTAGTTTCCCAATTTGAGCCTTCAATATTATCTTTTAATTTAAAATCAAAACGTGGGCCTAACGTCAATCTAAATTTAAAGTTATCTCTATTTATAAAATGATAACCTAAAAGAGCGGGAACTGATATAAAATGTTGTTTTAGATTTGAATTTGTAGAAATTTCATTAATTACATCTTTGAAAGTTGAACTTTTAAAGGCATAATTTACTTCTGGTTGAAAAAAGAAATTAGTTCCAAAACGCATAAAAACACCTGCATCAATACCACATTTACTTTTAGTAAGATCTTTATAATTAGAACCGTTTGCAGCTACTTTTACACCTATAGAGAATTGCGACTGAGCTGAAACATTATTTAAAAATTGCGCCAAAGCGAATAGTACTAACACTACTATACTTAACTTTCTCATAACCTTTTTATTTTTCTATCTAACATACAACGTTTACTCTTTTATTTTATTGTATTTTTTTGAATTGTGGAAAAATATCAAAAAAAACACACTTTATGGTTTTTACTTTTTAATTATTTTTGCGGCTGCAAATATAAAATTTGCTTACACAACTACTAACAAGTATCTAAATATGTTATTTAAGAATACTTTTGAACAACATCCTGCGCTGCGGTTTATCTTCGACAAACTACAGTTTCACTCATCATTGGGACATTACACAATGCTAAACTCTCCTATTATTCTTGACAAGAAAGAACTCGAAAAAAGTTTAGACGAAGTTGAACAATTTGTGTTTTTATTAAAAAATTCAGAAAGAAAAAACGATTTTCATAAAATTGGGCGAAACATTCACCTTGTTAACAATATAACACCTACGCTACGTTCTTTAGCAAGTGGCAACGTTATGGATGACATTCAACTTTTTGAAATTAAAAAAGCTGCCATCTACATCAAAAGTATTGCTGATACCATCGAATCAATGCCACTTTCGTGGATAACAATTCACGATATGCGTAAAGTTATTGCCATTTTAGATCCTGAGCACACCAATATACCACACTTTTATATATACTCAATTTACGATGAGGATTTGAAAAACACAAGAAGAGCTATTGAACAGTGTACAGATTCTACTGAGAAGGAAAAGTTGAGATTTGAAGAGCAGAAAATTGAAGAAAAAATTCGTATAGTTTTGAGCGATAAAATTCGACCTTTTTCCGAAAAGATACTTGAGAATATTGCCACGATTGCTAAATTAGACATTCTAATAGCAAAAGCAAAATACGCTATTTCAACCAATTCATGCAAACCCTTAATTTCAAAAGAGCACAATATTAAAAATATTAAAAATCCTTTAATAGCTGATTCTTTATCTAAAACTGGTAGGGAGTTTCAACCTGTAAGTATCTCTTTTTCAAAAGAAACAGTTTTAATTACAGGAGCTAATATGGGCGGAAAGTCGGTGCTATTGCAAACCTTAGCAATGGCACAATATCTTTTCCAATTTGCATTCTTTCTGCCTGCTGAAAGTGCTTCACTTTCAATAGTTGATGAAATTATTTGCAGTTTTGGAGATCGCCAATCTTCCCTCTCTGGTTTATCCTCGTTTGCAGTTGAAATCCTCACTATCGACAAAATAGAAAAAAAAAAAAAAAGTGGTAAACAGATTTTAGCTTTAGTTGACGAGTTGGCACGTACAACAAATCCTGAAGAAGGCAGCCGTTTGGTGAATGGATTTTTGAGAATATGCAACAAGTTAGCTTTTACATCTATCGTAACAACACATTATGGTGGAATCACGGTTCCGTGCAAAAAATTACGTGTTAAAGGACTTCAAATTCCTTCAAACGTTACAAAATTATCCTATACTCATATCTCTGATTATATGGATTATAGTCTTATTGAAAGTGAAGATAACGAAGTGCCTAAAGAGGCTTTTACTATCGCACGACTGTTGCACGTTGATGACGATTTTTTAAATGAATGTTTAGAAAAATAATTTCGTATAATCCAAAAAATATTTATGAATATGAAAAAACAATTATCCTTAATGTCAATGTTTTTAGTTTTTTTGGCCATGGGGTTCGGTGATGCCGCAAACCAACTCGTTTCCGTGGTTGAAAAAGCTTTCAATGTAACACCTTTCGTTGCCTCATTTGTTTCTCTATCGGGCATGATTATGTTCGGACTTTTGTCGGTACCAGCAGGTGTTTGGCAATCTAAAATCGGAAAAAAAGGTATGCTCATTATTGGTTTAATACTTTTCTTGTTTGGATCTTTACTACCAATAATAGCATTCACTTTTCCCGTAATTTTAATTTCGGTATTGATGATGGGAGCAGGAGCTACTATACTTCAAGTGTCTGGAAATCCTTTAATACGAGACGTTTCTGATGAAGGACAATATTCCAGTATGCTCTCTTTTGCTCAATCCTTTAAGGCTATTGGAACTCTTTCAACGTCTTTAATAATTGTACTAATTGGCATTTCTCTGATGAAATACTCTTGGTTTTCTTTCACTCCTGAAGGTACTATAGAACCTATCAATATGGGTTTTAGAATTTTATTTCCGATATTTTTTGTAGTTCTATTTATAACATTGGTTTTAGTAACCATTTTCGTTCCAAAAGCTGGAAAAAGTGAAGAGAAACCGACAACTGTTGCCAATTGTCTTCGCGCCTTAGGTAATCCTTTTATCCTGATGATGTTCTTGGCTATATTTTTCTACTGCGGCGCAGAGGCATCTATGTTCAACAGAATCCCATCTATTCTCAGCGAAAACATGCAAAACATCACTCCTGCTATGGGTAATATCGTACTCATTATATCTCTTTTAATAGGAAGATTCTTAGGTGGAATAATTTTGAGAAAAATTGATGCAGAAAAATTTCTCGCAATCACTATTATCATTTCCATAATAGGTAATGTTCTGCTTTTCTTCCCGTATAGTCCGTTCACTACTTGGTTGAGTTTCATCCTCATCGGCATTGGTTTCGCAAATATTTTCCCTCTTGTTTTTTCAATATGTGTTGAACATAAGCCTGAACTCTCCAATGAAATATCAGGTTTGATGACTACTGCTATTGTAGGTGCTGCCATCGTTCCATTACTTACTGGTGCTTTTGCCAATATCGGTGTTCGATATGCTTTCATAATTCCATTGTGCTGCTTGGCATACCTTTGCTTCGTTGCCGTTAAAGTGAAAAAAGAAAAAAACGTTTAACAATTATTCTTCCACAATTATGAAAAAAATTTCTTTTTTAGCATCTCTTCTGCTGTTAACACTATTTGCTGTAGGACAGTCGCAATATGTAAATCCTTTTGTTGGCACTGACGAACACGGACACACTTATCCTGGAGCTATAGTACCTTTTGGAGCAGTGCAACTCAGTCCCGACACAAGACTTAACGGCTGGGATGGTTGTTCGGGGTATCACTATAGCGATAATAAAATTTATGGTTTCTCGCACACCCATCTCAGTGGTACTGGTGTTGAGGATTACTGCGATATACTTGTAACACCCTTTTTAGGTGAACCTTCTATTGAAAATGAAAAATACGCCATTCCGTTTTCTCATAAAAACGAAATAGCATCACCTGGGTATTATTCCGTAAAGTTTGACAATGGTATTCAGGCCGAAATGACTGCCGCAAAATATGTTGGCGTTCATCGCTATACTTTTAACAAAAAAGGTAAACGTGGAATAATTGTTGACCTTCAACACCGCGACAAAACTCTTGAGAGTTATATGACCCAAAAAGCTAACGATTTGGTTGGTTTCCGTAGATCTGAATCTTGGAGTACAGATCAATATTGCGCATTCTCACTCAAAACTTCTATAACACCAACTGAAATTGTTTATTTTATTAACGATAAACCCGTAAATACCAAAGAAATAAAGGGTCAGAATTGCAAAGCAATACTGTATTTTGACGAAAATGTAAATGAAATAATTGTAAAAGTTGCCATCTCCGCTGTTGATATTGAAGGAGCAATTAACAATCAAATTGAAGTTAAAGATTTTGATTTTAATAAAGTTAGAGAAACTGCTAAATTTGAATGGGATAGAGAGTTATCAAAAATCAAAGTTGAATCTAAAAACAATGAATATCTGAAAACGTTTTACACAGCACTCTATCATTGTTTCACTTCGCCTTACCTCTATTCCGACCTTGATGGACGCTATCGCGGTACTGACAATAAAATTCATCATAATAATTCTAAGCATAAAATCTATACCGTATTTTCATTATGGGACACATATCGTGCACTTCATCCTCTGTTAAATATCATTGACCAAAAAAGAAGTAG
>CADBTU010000023.1 GCA_902797625.1 uncultured Bacteroidota bacterium
TGTACACCCTAGAAATGAAGTGTCATCAATGTATGAATGAAAAATTACCCAATTATCTTCAAAAAGAGATAATTAAAGCTGAAAAAAAGATAGAAAAAAACTCATAATCTGAATTGTCAACGACCTTTTTTTAAGGTCGTTTTTTTTATTCAAATAAAATTGTTTTTGTATTTTTGTTTTTTGTATTTTTGCGGCTAACTTACAATAAGAATATTTATAAATAAAAATTCTATAGAATATGAAAAAATTTACTCTTTTAGCATCTTTACTGATGTTCTTCGCGATGAGTTACGCTACTAACGTGATTCCCGTTGAGGATGCTATGAAAGCATCAAAAAACTTCCTCACTGAGAGAGTTGGGCAAACAAAAGCTAATCAGTTGGAAATAGTATTGGTAAATACTGAATATTCTGAAGAAGGTATTCCTGTAACCTATCGTTTTCAAATTGGCAATAAAGGCTTTATGATTGTTTCTGCAACAGAACTTGCAAACCCTGTGTTGGCTTTCTCTTTAGAAAGCAACTTTAAAGAAGGTTTTGGTGCCGACTTATACACAGAACAGTACAAAAGAGAACTATCTGCTTTAACTACCAATCCTGAATATGCACTAAAAGTTCGCAACTCTTGGGAACATTACCTATCTACTAATTTTGAACCTGCTGTAAAAAGAGGAAATCCTTGCGTTGAACCTTTAGTTACAACTAAATGGACACAAGAAAAATATTACAACACTTTGTGTCCTTACAATCCTCGCAACTCTTACAACGACGATTTTCATACACCTGTTGGTTGTGTTGCTTTGACAATGGCTAACATTCTTTTCTATTATCGTTACCCTGAAAATGGATATGGAATGTTATCATATATTCCTCACGAATATGAAAACAATGAAGTTACTTACACCTACCCTGTTCAAACTGTAAATTTCTCACAAGCTACTTATAATTATGATGCTATGGCTAACCAACTCGACAAATATAACGGTGAGTTGGCGAAACTTATATACCATTGCGGTGTAGCTACTCGTATGAGCTACGGCTGGGACGGATCAGGTTCTCAATCAGAACGCGCTATGAATGCTCTTGTTAACCATTATTTCTTCAGCGACAAAGCTCAATTTCAAAATATTGGCGACATAGTTATTGCTGATTCACTCATGTATAAGTGGATAAACAAAGCTAAAAATGAATTAGATAATCACCGTCCATTATTCTTTTCTGGTGCAAGTGCCAGCGCTGGCGGTCACGCTTGGATAGTTGATGGTTATACTACTATCGGTGATGCTACCTATTTTCACGTAAACTGGGGTTGGAATGGTTCCAATAACGGATATTTCCTCATCAACAATCAAGTTACATCAAGCTCTGGCAATTTCAATACTGAAGGCTCTAACTCTATGATGGTGTCTTTGATGCCAGATTCTATTGCTATTGTTAAACCTGCAGAAAGTTTTAAACGTGTAACTGCAAGTTATGGTACTATTAGCGACGGTGCTGGTAATATGAAATATGCTAAAAACTCTAATCGTCAATGGATTTTAGCTTGCCCTAACGCAACCTCTTACACCCTTAGCTTCGATAAACTTAAAGTTAAAGAAGGCGACAAAGTTATCATCTATAATGGTGGTACTACAGCTTCTGGCATTAAAGGTCAATACTCTGGTAACTACCTTATGGCAGCTTGTGAAGACTATTGGCCAATATCTGGAAGCGAACACGCAGACTACACAGGTGAAAAACTTCCTAATGCAGTTACTGTAAATGCTGATAGCGTGCTTATCGTTTTCACTTCAACTGAAAATTCTGAAACCGACTTTGGTTTTGTGTTAAGTTATAATGTTAATAGCTTTAGCAAGAGTGGCTGCTCTACAAAAGACTATACAGCTCAAACTGCTATTCTAACCGACAAACCTGACAACGCTATTAGCAATGAGGAATATATCCCTTCTAATATATGTGAATATAACCTCAACCTCAGATTTATAAATCGTATAGCTTACATCTTTAATAAATTTGACCTAAGAGGCGGAGATTTTGTTGATATCTATTATTATGCTAATCCGCAAAATATGCAACTTTTAGCTCATTACGATATTTATAATATGCCTGCAGATGGTGTTTACTATATCTATGACATTCCAACAGTTAGTTTGGCAGGTACTCAAACAGGAAGAATAAAAGTTAGATTCGCATCTGATAATGAATATCAAGGTACAGGTTTTGAACTTGAATATTGGGGTGAAAATACTGGTATAAATAATATTGAAGATTTTTCTGCTGAAATTTATCCTAATCCTGTTGCCTCAGAGTTAACCGTTGCGATAAACACTGAAGAATCTCAAGTGATTAACGCTGAAATTGTTGACCTTACTGGCAGAACAATTTATACGGAACAATTTAATCACACTGGAGGTCCACAGGATTTCAAAATCTCTGTAAACAACTTTGCAAAAGGTGTTTACTTCCTCCGTTTGAATACTCACAACGGTAATAACGTTCAGAAATTTATTGTTAAATAGTTTTCATGAACAAATATTATATGTAGAGAGGGTGACTAAAAAGTAGTCATCCTCTTTTTTTAATATCTTAAGTTTTCTTGTATCTCAAGTTACAACACGTAAGCATAGGGCAGGCCAATATTGCAAAGTGAAATTGCTGTGAATGTCATAAACACTTCTTCTATAGTGCAAAGTGTGTGCGTTTATAAAATATTAAAATATACCTTATAGTTTTAGTTTTCTACTCCACAACTAACGCTTAGCATTTTATACTGCTTGCCGATAAAATATGTTTCTTACAGAGCTGGGGAGCTTTTGTATCGACTTTATTGAAATTAAATGTTATAACATATAAAAAAGAAGATACACACAAAAAAAGTGTTAAGAAATATTAATAAATACTAAAAGTTAAGAAAAAAAGGTAAAGATATGAATAAATCAAGCGGAAAAGTGTAATTTTGCAGAATAAAAAAAATGGTATGGAAAAAGCTTCCCTAACTCCTTTGATGAGACAATACAACCACTTTAAATCACAGTACCCAGATGCGATCTTACTATTTAGAGTTGGTGATTTTTACGAAACTTATGGAGAAGATGCTATTAGAACTTCTAAGATATTAGGCATTATATTAACAAAACACGGAAAAAACGATAAACAAACGGAATTAGCTGGGTTTCCGTACCATGCACTTGATACGTATCTGCCTAAGCTCGTACGTGCTGGACAACGCGTAGCTATCTGTGAACAACTCGAAGACCCTAAACTAACCAAAACTCTTGTTAAAAGAGGAGTTACAGAATTAGTAACCCCTGGTGTCTCGGTGAATGATAAAGTTCTTGAACAGAAAGAGAATAACTATTTAGCCGCAATTCAATTATCAGATAAAATTTCTGGAATAGCGTTCCTTGATATTTCAACAGGTGAATTTTATATAGCTGAAGGTGATGATGATTATATTGATAAGCTTTTTCAAAACTTCAAACCAGCAGAATTGATAATTCAACGTGGTAAAATAAAATCTTTCAACACAAGATTTAGGGAAAAACTTCTGATTACCCAACTTGAAGATTGGGTTTTTTCTCAAGATTATGCTAATGAAACTCTTACAAAACAATTTCAAACTAAATCGCTAAAAGGTTTTGGTGTTGAAGAGTTGAAATCTGCAATTATAGCAGCAGGTGCAGCCCTACACTACATTCACGAAACCCAAAATCATAATCTTCAACATATAACTAAAGTTAGTCGTATTGAAGAAGATCTATATGTATGGCTTGATAAATTCACAATTCGTAATTTAGAACTTATTAGTACTCACAACGAAAATGCTACAACTCTGCTACAAGTTTTGGACGAAACCCTTACTCCTATGGGATCAAGGTTGTTGAGAAAATGGATATTGATGCCATTAAAACAAAAATCATTAATAGAAGAACGTCTTTCTGTAGTTGAATTTTTGACTAATAACGATACCTTTGCCTTTGAATTGAAAACAATATTGAAATCAATGGGTGATTTGGAGCGATTAGTATCGAAAATAGCTGTAGGAAAAATTAATCCTCGCGAACTATTACAATTGGCATCGTCTTTACGGGGCATAGAAAATTTGAAAAAACTTTGCTTCCAATCTGAAAATTCAACACTTTCTAATATTTCAGAACAACTTAACCCATGCTTAAATATTTGCCGAAGAATTGAAAATGAGATAAGAACAGACGCTCCTGCTGTTCCAAATAAGGGTGGCATTTTCAATAAGAATGTCAATAAAGAATTAAAAGAATACTCGGAGTTGGCAGCAAATAGCAGAGAAATTCTCTCTGAAATACAGCATCGCGAAGCCCAAAACACTGGCATATCATCCTTAAAAATTGGTTTCAATAATATTTTTGGCTATTATTTAGAAGTTTCAAATACCTACAAATCTAAGGTACCTCAAGAATGGATTAGAAAACAGACCCTTACAGGTAGCGAACGCTATATTACAGAAGAACTTAAATCCTTAGAAACTAAAATATTGAGTGCACAAGATAAGATTCTCGAAATTGAGATGCGCCTTTACAACGAACTCATACTTAGTCTATTGGATTTTATTCCAGTAATTCAAAATGACGCCAGATTAACAGCAAAATTAGATGTTCTTAGCACTTTTTCATATTGCGCAAAAGAATACAATTACGTAAAACCAACCATCACAACCGATGGAATTATCGATATTAAATCTGGAAGACATCCTGTTATTGAAAGACAATTACCTCCAGAAGAACCATATATTCCCAATGATGTTTATCTTGATAATGAAAAACAACAAATAATAGTGATTACTGGTCCTAATATGTCAGGAAAATCTGCTCTATTACGACAAACTGCACTAATAACACTGATGGCTCAAATGGGCTGCTATATACCCGCAACAAGTTGTTCTATTGGTATTACCGATAAAATATTCACTCGCGTTGGAGCCTCTGACAATCTTTCAACAGGCGAATCAACTTTCATGGTTGAAATGAACGAAACGGCAAATATTCTTAATAACGTTACTAATAATAGTTTAATACTTTTAGATGAGATTGGACGCGGAACAAGTACTTACGATGGCATCTCAATTGCATGGTCTATAACCGAATATTTACACGAAAATAAAGAACACCGTGCGAAAGTGCTTTTTGCTACTCACTACCACGAACTTAATGAGATGGCTTCTCAATTTTCAAGAATTAAAAACTACCACGTATCTGTTAAAGAGATAAAAAACAAGGTATTCTTCCTAAGAAAACTTGAGCCAGGAGGAAGCGAACATAGCTTCGGTATTCACGTGGCACGCATGGCTGGTATGCCAAAAACAGTACTCCACCGCGCAGAAAATATTCTTCAACAACTCGAAAACAATCGCTCTAACAATAATAGTATTAAAAGTTCCTCCATAAACAATGGATACCAATTGAGTTTCATCGCTCTTGACGACCCTCTATTGTTAGATGTTAAAGATATAATTACTGATATAGACATAAATTCTCTTACTCCTGTCGAAGCCTTGATGAAACTTAACGAAATTCAAAAACTTCTTAAAGGAAAATAGCATCATTATGAAAAAAATACGGCTTGTTACCCTTGAATCCACTTCGCCTTACTTTAACTTAGCTGCAGAAGAATATCTTTTTCAACAAACAGATGAAGATGTTATTATGCTTTGGCAAAACGACAACTCAATAATAATAGGTCGTTATCAAAATACTCTCGCTGAGATTAACATTGAATATGTTGAGAACAACAATGTTAATGTCGTTAGACGACTAACTGGCGGAGGTGCTGTTTTTCACGACCTCGGAAATCTCAATTTTTCTTTTATTCAAAATAGAGATTCTAAAAATAACGAAATCGACTTTTCTTCTTTTCTCCAACCTATCATTTATGCACTTCATAAACTTGATGTTCCTGTCGAATTTTCTGGAAGAAATGATTTGGTTATTGAAGGGAAAAAAATTTCAGGTAATGCAATGTCATTCTATAAAAATCGAGTTCTCGAACACGGAACATTACTATTCTCTTCTGTTCAAGATAATATTGCTGCAGCATTGAAAACTGACCCTGATAAATTTTCAGACAAGGCTGTTAAATCTGTTAGAAAGCGAATTTCTAATATTTCAAATTATTTGAAAAAACAGATGAATATATCCGAATTTAAACAATATCTAACAGAATTTATGTCTAATAACTATGAAAATACTTATTTCAAACCTTTGATACCTGACGAGATAAAAATAATAGACAATATATCTAAAAACAAATATTCTACTTGGGAATGGAATTTTGGAAAATCACCAGAATATGAATTGAAAAGAAAGATTAAAACTAAAGGTGGAATTGTTCAAGCTTTTACCGATGTTAAAGATGGTAAAATAAGAGATGTTTGCTTCTATGGCGACTTTTTCGGAATGGAAGAGCCAAACCTCTTAGCAAAAAAAATAATCGGCACCGAACATTCAAAAGAAGCACTCAAACTTGTTTTAAGTAATTCTAATATCAATAATTATTTTAATAATGTAACTATAGACGAGTTTTTGACATTATTTTTTTAGCTAACTAAAAATAGTACACATTCAAATAATTGAAATTCAACGAATTATTCCTAAGAATAGTAATCTTTAAGAAATTTTATAGTTTTTCTATTTTCAAGTTAAACTTATCGTAAATATACTATCTTTGCAGGCATTAAATAAGTTACGTTTGTATGAAACCTATTATAGCTCCATCGTTGCTTTCGGCTGATTTTAACAATCTTAGTAACGAAATTGAAATGCTCAATAAATCAAATGCAGACTGGATTCATCTCGACGTTATGGATGGCGTTTTTGTTCCTAACATTTCTTTCGGAATACCTGTTATAAAATCGATACGTGAGATTTCTAAAAAACCATTGGACACACATCTAATGATTGTTCAACCAGAGCGTTATATAAAAACTTTCAAGGAGGCTGGCAGCGATATGCTAACTGTTCACTGGGAAGCTTGTACGCACCTACACCGCACTATCGCACAAATTAAAGAAGAGGATATGCTCGCTGGAGTTGCTCTTAATCCTCATACTCCAGTTTCTGGACTTGAAGATATTATCCAAGATGTTGATTTAGTACTTATTATGTCCGTAAATCCTGGCTTCGGTGGACAAAAATTCATACCACGCTCGTTGCATAGAATTTCGCAACTTCGCGAAATAATAGAACGTAATAAATCAAACGCTCTTATTGAGGTTGATGGAGGAGTTAACACCGATAATATCGCTGATATTATCCGCGCTGGTGCTGATGCTGTGGTGGCTGGAAATGCTATCTTTAAAGCTGAAAATTGTGAAGATATTATTACTCAATTAAAACAAGCATAATTAAATAGTTATCAATTTTTACTTTATTTGCTTTTTGAATTCTATAACCCAAACTACTACAGATGAAAATATACGGAATCAGAACTCAGATAAAATCCTCAGATACAGCTCTTCAAGAATTGAAGAAATGTTAAAAAAAACCTGACATTCAAATTATTACCCTAAAGAGAGTATAACGCTAAAAAAGTTGAATTAATGAAATTTATCGATTGATATGGAAGAAAAAAAAAGAAGCACAGCTTATAGTATGTTTGTTATAGGCTCATTATTTTTTGTTTTCGGCTTCGTTACTTGGCTGAATAATGTACTAATCCCCTATATGAGAACGTCTTGCGAGCTAACAACACAAGTTCAAGGCTACTTGGTAACATTTGCTTTCTATATTGCATATTTTGTAATGTCTATTCCCTCCTCATACGTCCTTAAAAAAACAGGCTATAGCAATGGAATGGCTCTTGGACTTGTAATTATGGCCATAGGATGTGTAATGTTTATACCTGGGGCTAAAATGCGTAGCTATCCTGTATTTCTCATAGGACTTTTCTTGCAAGGCAGCGGATTGTCGCTTCTTCAAACTGCAAGCAACCCCTTTGTTACTGTTATCGGCCCTATAGAATCTGCTGCTCGCAGGATGAGTATCATGGGTATTTGCAATAAAGTTGCTGGAATGATAGGCATTCTTATTCTCTATAATGCCCTATTTGGCGGTAAAGAAGAACTTATTGAGAATATTAAAATAGCATCTGCTGGCCCAGAAAAGGAGATGATGCTACAACAACTCTCAAATGGCGTTATTATACCATATCTCATAATGACTGCTGTACTTATTGCTTTGGTACTCTTCATAAAATCAGCACACCTTCCTGAAATTGTTGAAGAAGATAAAATTATTGATGGTAAATCTACAAGTATTTTCGATTTTCCATATATGTGGCTTGGTGTTCTTTCTATATTCTTCTATGTTGGTGCTGAAGTAATAGCAATTGATTCTTTGATTGGTTATGGCGATTTCTACAATATTCCAACAGCAGTATCTCACTATTTTGGAGTTTATGCTTTAGTTGCCTTACTGATTGGATATTTCTGCGGAATTTTGTTCGTTCCAAAATATATTTCTCAACGTAATGCACTGATAATCCAGCTTTTACTCTCTATTACTTTGGTTACTGTCGCATTGTTCACTGATGGTTTATTGTCGGTTACTGCTATCATCTGCTTGAGTTTTGCCCACGCAATAATGTGGCCGGCTATCTGGCCTCTCGCTATTCGCGACCTTGGCAATCACACTGAATTTGCTTCTGCATTGATGGTGATGGCTATTGTTGGCGGTGCCCTTATCCCATTAGTTTATGGAAAAGTTGCTGATACCTTTAATCCTCACATTGCCTACTCCGTACTTTATATTTGCTATGCTTATATTCTATTTTTTGCAACAGTTGGATACAAAATCACAAAAAATAAAAATTCCTAAAAAGAGTTTACGATAAAAAAACTCTGTATATTTTTTACTATTTTTGCGTTTCGAATATTTAATGATAAACAATTATAAAATAAAATACTATGGAACTTAAAGGATCTAAAACAGAAAAAAATTTGCAAACTGCTTTTGCTGGTGAATCTCAGGCCAGAAATAAGTATTCATATTATGCCTCTAAAGCAAAAAAAGATGGATATAATCAAATTGCAGCAATCTTTGAAGAGACAGCAGCCAATGAGAAAGAACATGCAAAAATTTGGTTCAAACTTCTTCACGATGGCAAAGTGCCGGATACAATCACTAATTTGAAAGATGCTGCCGAGGGAGAAAATTACGAATGGACTGACATGTACGCAGAATTTGCTAAAACCGCAAAAGAAGAGGGATTCGACAAAATAGCAAAACTATTTGAAATGGTTGGTGAAATCGAAAAACACCACGAAGAACGCTATAGAAAACTTCTTGCTAATATTGAAGGCGGTCTCGTATTCTCGCGCGACAATGATATGATATGGCAATGTAGCAATTGTGGACACATTGTAATTGGCAAAAAAGCTCCTGAAATTTGTCCTGTTTGCGATCACCCTCAAGCCTATTTTCAAATTAAAGCCGACAATTTCTAATATCACTAATAAATTAAACAATAAATAATCAATAATCAACAATTAAAAAAGAATTAATATGAAAAGAAAATTCGTTTGTACTGTTTGTGGTTATGTTCACGAGGGCGACACTCCACCAGAAAGATGTCCTCAATGTAAACAACCAGCCGACAAATTTAAAGAATTAAAAGAAGACGGTCAATTACAATTCGTTACCGAACACGTTATTGGTGTTGCAAAAGATAGCGATGACGAAATGATAAAAGATTTGAATGCCCATTTTATGGGTGAAGCAACAGAAGTGGGAATGTATTTAGCCATGAGCAGACAAGCCGACCGTGAAGGCTACCCTGAAATTGCTGAAGCTTTCAAACGCTATGCATTCGAAGAAGCCGAACATTGCGCAAAATTTGCTGAGCTTCTTGGCGAAGTTGTTTGGGATACTAAAACAAACCTCGAAAAACGTATGCTTGCTGAAAGTGGTGCTTGTGCCGATAAAATGCGTATCGCTAAACGCGCTAAAGAAATGAATTGGGACGCTATACACGATACTGTTCACGAAATGGCAAAAGATGAAGCTCGCCACGGACAAGGATTTGAAGGTCTTTTTAATAGATATTTTAAAAAATAATGATTATAAAATAAACTTTTCACCGCACCAATAATCCCTGCTGGTGCGGTTTTTTTTATTTATAGAAGAATTTAAATAATTTTTTTAAGAATTTTTAAGAGTTATACATACAAAAAAAAATTATTTTTGCGGTCTGAAATATCGCGTTTGTATTTTGAACAATTATATCTATTAGTTAACAAAAAAATTAAAGAAATGAAAAAAGTATTAAGCGTAGTTGCATTATTTGCAGTTATTTTATTTGTTGGATGTGATCCAAAAGAAAAAACTTTTGCTGATTATTTAACACAACAAACTAAAGGTTGGGTTCTTACAGCAGCAACCTCTGACCCAGCTTACATAATGAAGAATGGTGAAA
>CADBTU010000024.1 GCA_902797625.1 uncultured Bacteroidota bacterium
ATACGGATACTCTATTGCTCATCTAAATGCTTCTCGTCAAGATCTTTCTGCCGAAGTTGGCGACTTGTTCTGCGGTTATAGGAAATTTTTGAAAGTCGTTATTATACAATTCTTGGTTTCATTTTTAATTGTATTAGGATTTATTCTTATTGTTCCTGGTATTATACTTGCTTTGGCATATTCTATGGTTCCATACATACTAAATGATAATCCTGAACTGTCTATCAAAGATGTATTGAAGAAAAGTCGCACTATGATGTATGGACACAAAAGGAAATTGCTATTACTCTTTTTAAGCTTTATTGGATGGTTTTTTCTCGCAATACTCACTCTTTTCGTTGGTTTTCTTTGGTTGTCGCCATATTATCAAATGACAAAATATAAATTCTACGAACAACTATTAAAAGAACAAGAAAATGAAAATTCTTCTAATGAGGATTATCAAGATGGCTATTCTCAATATAACACTGTTGAGAACCATGTAGATGATGTTTCTAATAACATCGAAAATGTATAAAACATATTATAAGTATTTGAAAATGAGAAAAATTTTACTGTTCTTAGTTGCCTTACTTGTTGGGGCGACTATTTTTTGTTGTAAATCATCAAATAAACGATTTTCATCAACATCATTTCCTGTAGTTGCAGATTATAGAGTTGTGCCTCTACCTAATGACATCTCACTCTTTGAAGGAAAACCTTTTGAACTTAATAATAAGACTCAAATTTTCTATCCAGAAAACGGTTGCTTAGAACAAGAAGCTAAATTTTTGAGTCAATATTTATCAGATATAACCAATTTTAAACACAAAACAAACAAACATATAACATTTTCAGAATCAGGTATTTATCTTAAAATAGATACATTTTTGCAGCCTCATAGTGAATCTTATCGAATTGATATTGATTCTTTTAAGATTGTGATAACTGGTGGTGATGCTGCAGGTGTTTTTTATGGTATTCAAACACTCAGAAAAAGTATGCCAGTAGATAACTTTATAGACATTGCAATATTCCCGTGTGGCTCCATCAGCGATGCTCCTCGCTTCTCGTATCGGGGAATGCACTTAGATGTTGGACGCTATTTTTTTACTATCGACTCCGTGAAACGCTATCTTGATATGATGGCTATGCACAATATCAACACTTTTCATTGGCATCTCACCGAAGACCAGGGCTGGCGCATACAAATCGACAAATATCCGAAGCTTACAGAAATAGGTGCATGGCGTACTGGAACTGTAATAGGCAGAAATACCAACAAATATAACTCTATAAAACATGGCGGTTTCTATACTAAAGCCCAAATGCGCGAAATAGTAGATTATGCCGCAGCACGTCATATTACTGTGATTCCTGAATTTGATCTTCCTGGACATACGCAATCACTATTAGCAGCTTATCCTCAATTCGGTTGCACAGGAGGTCCTTACGACGTTTGGCGTCGCTGGGGTGTTTCTGATGAGGTAGTGTGCGCGGGCAACGAAGATGCTATGATGTGCCTTGAAGATATTCTAAACGAAATTATGGATATATTTCCTTCCGAAATTATTCATATTGGCGGCGATGAATGCCCTAAAACTCGTTGGCACGATTGTCCTAAATGCCAGAATAAAATAAAAGAACTGAAAATTAAAGGTGATAATAAATTTTCTGCAGAAGATTATCTTCAAAGCTACGTTATGAATCGTATGGAGAAAGTTGTAGAAGCGCGCGGACGAAAAATTATCGGATGGGATGAAATTTTAGACGGAGATATTAGCAAAACCGCTATGATTATGAGCTGGCGCGGTGTTGAAGGCGGTATCAAAGCAGCTGAAAATGGACAAGATGTGGTTATGACTCCTTGTGGTTACCTCTATTTTAGTCAAGGACAGTCTTTAGAACCCGAATTAGAACCAGTATTTGCAGATGGTTACCTCCCCGTAGAACGAGTTTATTCTTTTGACCCTGTCCCAGAAAATCTCAACGATGAAGCTAAAAAGCATATTGTTGGAGTACAAGCTTGTGTCTGGGGTGAATATGCACCTCATTTCTCACATGTAGAATACGATGCACTCCCAAGAATGGCTGCTCTCTCTGAAATACAATGGCGCAACTCCTCAAAACGCGACTATAAAGATTTTGTGGAACGCTGCTTCAAACTATCACAGCTCTATAACCTCTACGATTATAATTTTGCTAACCATATATTTGGGCTTCAAGTAGATATTAAACCTGATTATAATGAAAAATGTATAAGGGTAACTATGTCGAACTTTGGCGAAGGTTTGATAGTGTACTCCCTTGATGGCTCAGACCCGAAATTCGGTTTACAATATTCCAAACCTATTGAAATACGCGAAAATGCCGATTTTTGTGCTAAATTGATTAGAAATTCTGGAGAATGTGATGTGTATTGTTGTGATTTTCGCTTCTCTAAAACTTCTATGAAACCGATAACTCTAAAATATCAACCCGATAAAGAGTACACTTTCGCAGGTGCTCCAACTCTCATTGATGGACTACACGGAAATAGCAACTATCGCTCTGGTCGATGGCTCGGCTTTTGGGGCAAACCCGTTGAAGCAACCATTGATCTCGGAACTAAAACAGAAATTTCTACTGTATCTTTCTCTTCAATTTTACATATCAACGACTGGATTTATAATCCTAAAAGCTGCCTTGTGATGATTTCTGATGATGGAAAAAATTTCAAAAAAATCGCCTCCAAAGATTATGCTTTGGCAGATTTTGATGCTAATAATAGTATCGATAAATACGAAATTACTTTTAATCCTACTAAAACTCGATATTTGAAAGTTATTATCAATGGGCATCAGTTGCCTGAAGGACACACAGGCTTCGGACATCCAGCTTGGATATTTGTAGATGAATTAGAGGCATATTGATTTCTCTGCAACAAATTAGTATTTTTTTCGTTATGTAGGAAAGTTGTAAATTTAGATATTATGAGATATAACTTTAGAATTATCTGTTTAATAGTCTTCTGTTTAGGAATGCACTCGGCATATTCTCAAAACACTATAATTATGGGTGAAACAGCTTCTTATAATTCTATACAAGAAGCTGTTGATTATTTTTACGATCCAGGCGGTCCACAAGATAATAATAACTTAGATAATCCTGATGGCAACTTCGAGAAGAATCTTGATGTAATTATGACATTGAAACACTCAATGAACAACAATTTTGTTTTGTATGTGTATTTCGACAACTTTGTTATGGGTATAGGCGATACTTTATGGATATATGATGGCAGCAACACTACTGCAAATCTGATAGGAGTTTATAATCTTGTAAACTCTCCTGGAGAAATCTATGCTTCTGGTGCCGCTCTTACTTTCAGATTTAAATCTGACAACGTTGACGATCTTGGTCTCTCTTCTGGTTGGATTGCACGCGTTAACGCTTATCAACAAGTTCAGTCAACATTTAAGTTTGGTGTAGATCAAGGAACTAACTATACTTGTAATGCGAAATTTACCGATTCGGGTGGAGAAAATGGTAATATTGCAAATAATAATGAAAATACTAACGGAATGTCATACGTAACATTCTACTCTCCTGCGGAATCTCATATAAAATGTGAATTTACCAAGTTCGATTGTAATGGAACAATGAAAATATATGACGGTCCTTACATACCTGGATTTCCTGATATGAATGGCAGACTTATCGGACAGTTTAGAAAAGGAACAAATGGTACTTTACAAAACAATCAACTGCCTCCTACACTTTTCTCAAGTTCTCACCAACTTTCATTCGTTTATATTGGTGAAACTAATGATAAAAACAAACAAGGCTGGGAAGCAACTATCACTTGTGTTCCCGAACTCTTTGAACCTTCTGATGGTAGTCCGTGCCCAAGCGTTTCAAATATTCCTGGTGGTGCATATTCTGAGTATAGCGCAGACGAAACAGAAACAATGCAAGTCATCGATTTCGATTGCTCTAAGCCTGTAATTCTTTTGGAGGCTAAATTAGTGGCTTCAGGAAGATATTCTAACGATTATACCTTTACACCTATATCAGAGGATTTGATTCAAAACGGTGGTGCTCGTATGTTTGATTATACTGCAGGTGTTCCTATAGTTATGCCTTCTGGAAACACAGATGACGTATGGCTATCCGAGCAAAATTTACCATTTAAATTCAATTTCTTTGGTAATACGTATCAAAAAGTTTATCCATCGGCTAATGGTCTTATGTCTTTTGACCAACATGGATTTGGTGAAGCTTGCGGTTACTCTTATCCTGCTCCTCCTCAATCTCCACCATATACTAACACACCTTATAAATTTGCAAACAGTATTTATGGAGTTTATGAAGATATTGACCCTAATAATTCTCACTGTCCACACAATGGAACTATTAAATATGGTGTTGTAGGATCTTATCCGTGTCGTGCTTTTATATTCAACTACAACAATATAGGCGTTTATGGAAATGGTAGTAATCCTAATAAGTATAATACCTATCAGATGGTTTTTTATGAAGGTACAAATATTGTTGATATTTTTATAAAAAAGAGAGAGTGTTGCGGAACAGCTTATAGTAATGGAGAAGGTATCGTTGGTCTGCAGAATAAAACTTCTTCTCAGATTTTGATAGCTCCTAATCGTGGTATGACCAACTGGACTGTTATTCCACCAAACTCCGAAGGTTGGCGTTTTACTCCCATCACACCATTAGATGAGTACGGTGAACTAACTTGGTACAAGAACTCTGTTTCTGAAGAAAATATCATAAGTCATGACCCTATGGCTAAGAACAGAAAAATCACGGTTAGCCCAAGTGAAACCATGATGGTCATATCTGAATATAAATATACCAATGCTGCCAATGACCCAATTGTGGTTTACGACACAACTCTTATCAAAGTAAATATCCCAAATATCACTACAAGTAGCAGCAGCGGTGCAGAAAACATCTGTCCTGGAGAAGAGTGTTCCATTAAAGTTACTTATGACAATACGGAATATCCTAATATTGTTCCTCAACATTACTTATGGAGCACTTCCGAAAATGACACTTTAGAAGAAGTAATAGTTACTCCTGAAGAGTCAACAATGTATTATGTTACATTAACATTAAATAATAATTGCGTAATAACAGATAGTGTAAAAGTTATCGTTACAGAACTTGCTCTTCCACAAATCACAGCCACCGACACTATACTTTGCGATGGTGAATCAACAACTTTGATTGCCACTCATCCAACAAGTAATAGCTTCAAATGGAATAACGGAGCAACCACTCCATCAATAACTGTTACACCTCATCAAACTACTTTTTATAAAGTTGAGGCAACAATGGAAGGATCGTGTATCGTTTCAGATACTCTAACCATAATAGTTAACCCATTGCCTCAGCCCTCATTCATGGCCACACCAACAGAAATTTTTGTAGAAAATGGCATTGGAACCGTTACTTGTACCGATTTATCTCCTGATTTATACTCTTTAGTATGGGATTTTGGCGATATTAACTCCGCTGTTAACATTGTTAAAGATCTTCCCACAGCAACTCATGATTATATTCGTTCAGGATTCTATACCATTACGCTTACAGCTAAAGACGACAACGGTTGCTCTGACTCCGTAAAAACTCGTGTATCCGTTACTGTTCCATACTTCTTTTATATTCCCAACGCTCTAATGCCAGAAGGTAGCGGAAGTAATAAAACATTCGCGCCTAAAGGCGAAGGTGTTGATCCTAATAACTATTCTATGCAAATATACGACCGTAACGGAATGATTATTTTCAGCACCACAAACCCTTACGATTCTTGGGATGGAAAAAATAAGACTGGAAAATTATGTCCAGAGGGCGTGTATGTTTATATAATTCGATTGATAAATCTTAATGGTGAGGAAAAAGAGTACACTGGCACCGTAACGCTTGTACGATAAATAATTTTCAAAATGACATTATGACACCCGTGGGAAATTTTCCTGCGGGTGTTTATATTTGCAAAAATTTAAAAATAAGCCGACGTTTGTGATGTCGGCTTATTTAGTGTTAGCAAGCGCAAATATTTTGGCAGACACGGTAATTTTTG
>CADBTU010000025.1 GCA_902797625.1 uncultured Bacteroidota bacterium
GCCGAATTCAACGGTGCCCGACTGCCCAGTTACCAACGCCTCGACCTCGGTGCGAAAAAGAAGTTCTTCCTTACCCAGCGCCAAACCATCGAAGTCAGCGTTTCTATGACCAATGTTTATAACTATAAGAACGTGTTTTATGTAAACAGAACGACAAATGACATCATTTATCAGCTGCCGTTCCTCTACTATTTCGGTCTGACCTGGCGTTTCTAATCTTGGTTTTTACTTATAAGATATTGAAATTCAAAACAATACAAGAAAAAGAAAAAAAATTAGGATAGCTTGTCGGACAATTGAAAAAAAGTGTATTTTTGCACCGTCAAAAACGACAAACGGATCGGTAGTTCAGTTTGGTTAGAATACATGCTTGTCACGCATGGGGTCGCGAGTTCGAGTCTCGTCCGGTCCGCCAACAAAGTAGAGGTGCAATGTTTCGCGCCTCTACTTTTTTTTATCACATTCTGAACATATACCTTTTATCACGTATTCTACATCTTCTATTGAAAAGCCATCTGGTAATGCTACTTGCGGCAATTCAACATCAGTTAAACAAACTGTTTTGTGGCAAATACGACAATTAAAATGCACGTGCCTTCTATTCGATTTATCTGCATCTAAACTAAAAACACAATATTTTTGGGAGCCGCTTCCATCATCTACAATATCTAAAAGACGATTTTCTTGAAATAATGATAATGTGCGGAAAATTGTGGATTTATCAACAGTTGGAAGTTTTTTCTCTAAATCAGCTAAATTAAATACACCAGAAAATTCTTTGCGTATTGTACGAAAGATAAGAAGACGTACCGCAGTAACTCTTACTCCAATTTTTCGTAGTATTTGTTCTTCAAAACTATTAATGTCAGGTATCATAAATATATACAAGTAGAGTCAACGGCAAAATTACACATTTTTTGTTTTATTTTATAAAGTTCAATTAAGCATTATCAATAGCAAGGGTTCGCATAGCATTTAGAACAGCGAGAACCGTAACCCCTACGTCAGCAAAAACGGCAAACCACATATTCGCAATACCTAAAGCGGCGAGAATCAAAACAGCGATCTTCACAGAAATCGCAAAGAATACATTCTGTCGGGCGATAGAGATTGTGCGACGTGAGAGTAGAATTGCATCGGCAACCTTAGATGGTTTATCGTCCATAATAACTATGTCGGCTGCATCAATAGCTGCATCGCTACCAAGCCCTCCCATTGCAATACCAACGTCGGCGCGAGCTAACACAGGTGCATCGTTTATGCCATCGCCTACAAAAGCAAGAGTACCATTGAGTCCACTGTTTAGCAAATCAACAACTATCATCACCTTGTCGTCTGGCATAAGCTCTGAATGGTATTCGTTAATAGATAATTTATTAGCTACATTATCTGCCACTTCTCTGCGGTCTCCTGTAAGCATCACTCTGTTTTTCACTCCAAGTTTATCTAATCTTCTAATAGTTTCTGCACTATCTTCTTTTATAGTATCGTTTATTACGATATGTCCTGCATAGTTTCCATCCACTGCAACGTGAATAATAGTACCAGAGATATGGCAATCGTGCCAACATACACCTATTGATTCCATCAATTTTGAATTTCCTACTGCTACTTTATAATTTTCAACATTCGCACACACACCTTGTCCCGCAATTTCTTTCACATCAAAAACTTTACAACCATCCGAAGCCTCTTTTGGGAAAGCATCTCTCAGAGCTGCTCCTATTGGATGTTTGGAATAATGTTCAACGTGAGCTACCAAATGCAACAATTGATACTCGTCTAATGTCTCGGGATGCACAGCCTCAACTGCGAATTTTCCATAAGTGAGGGTTCCTGTTTTGTCAAAAACAATGGTATTCAACTTGGAAAGAACATCTATGTAATTAGCTCCTTTTACAAGTATTCCTTTGCGAGATGCACCACCGATACCACCAAAGAATGTGAGCGGAACACTTATAACCAATGCACAAGGACATGAAACAATTAGAAACATTAACGCACGATAGAGCCACGTGGAAAAATGCTCCATAAAATGACCTGATAAAAGAGGTGGAACAAACGCTAAAAACAGAGCTCCAATGACTACTACTGGAGTATAAAAACGTGCAAAGCGCCTGATAAAAGTTTCGCTTTTAGATTTATGTTCATTAGCATTTTCTACTAAATCTATTATTTTAGAAGCAGTACTCTCGCTGTAAGTCTTAGTGGTACGAATTTTAATAAAACTTGAAATATTAATAGCTCCTGAAAAAACTTCGTCATCTTTATATGCGTCACGAGGTAAACTTTCACCTGTCAGGGCTGTAGTGTCGAGAGATGTTTCACCTTCAACTATAACACCGTCTAAAGGTATTCTTTCTCCTGGTTTTACTACTATTAATTCTCCAATTTGCACTTGGTTGGGTAAAACAACAACTTCTCTGTTTTCGCGTAGAACAGTGGCAGTATCTGGACGAATATCCATAAGATGAGCTATATTATCTTTACTTTTTCCTTCAGCATAGCTTTCAAAAAGTTCACCAATTTGAAAAAATAGCATTACGAAAACGGCTTCTGGAAATTGTGTTTCGGCACTAGGGAGAAATCCGATGCAAAGAGCTCCAATTGTTGCTAAAGACATCAAAAGGTGTTCGTTAAAAAAATCTGCGTAAAGAATACCATTAACAGCCTCTTTCAATGTGTCAAAACCTATTATACAATAAGGAATTAAATATATTAATAACAATTTCCAAATCGGCAAATTATATCTCTTTTCGATAAAAAAAGCTACACATAAAAGAATAGAAGAAACAATAATTTTTATAAATTTTATACCCAAACTCTCGTCGTGATGGTGGTGTTCGGAATTATGTTTATGACAAGAGCAGTTGTCTTTACGATGATTATGATTATGTTCCATATTTATACATTTTTAATACGGAACAAAAATAGGCTTTATAAAGAGCAACTGAGTTGCAAACTTTTCATTTTGAAAAGTTTGCAACTCAGTTGCGTTTAGCTATGTAATTTATTGATTTTTAAAGCATTGATTCTATAATCTTTTTTAATTTCTTCTGGTTTTATCATTGGAACTTAGTGTTTTTATCAGGATATAATTATTTTTTTAACATAAAAGCACAATCAAACAAAAATCATATCTTCGCGGTCTGTTTTTTTTAAAGAAATGATGAACGAAGATAAGCATAATCGATTTTTAGTATTTTTATGGATTTTAGTAGCCTTTTTATGTGGATTTTCTATTGCTTTGCGTTGGAATTCTAACAAATTAAGCAAAAGTGGTAGTGAACAGTTGCGTAAAATGAGCGAAGTGATGGGGTATATTGAAAAATATTACGTTGATTCTATAAATACAGACTCTATATATGGGTTAGCTATAAATGCCATGTTACAAGCTTTAGATCCACACTCTACATATTCTACAGCAGAAATCAACAAAACTATGATGGAGAGCTTAGAAGGTGCTTTTGAAGGTATTGGAATCCAATTTAACATTATGAACGATACACTAATGGTTGTTTCAGTTATTTCGGGTGGTCCCTCTGAAAAAGCTGGACTTATGGCTGGAGACAGAATGATTGAGGTTGACGGAAAATCTATTATTGGTATAAAAAACGAGCAAGCTTTTAAATTGTTACGTGGAAACAAAGGTTCAAAAGTCAAGGTTGGCATTCTTCGACCAGGTTTTAAGGATAAATATACTTACGAGATAACTCGCGGTGTGATTCCTACATACACTGTTGATGTGGCATATATGATAGACCAGCAAACAGGATATATCAAACTCAACGAATTTGGAAGTACCACAGCAAAAGAATTTAACAATGCTATTCTAAAACTGAAACGTCAGGGTATGAAATCGTTAATTGTAGATTTGCGATCAAACACTGGAGGATTTTTAGATGCAGCAATTAGTGTGTGTGACGAGTTTTTGCCAAGAAATCAAAAGATTGTCTCTATTGAAGGTTCAAAAATTAGACCTGAAGTTATTTATGCTACTCGAAAAGGAGATTTTGAAGACGGCAACGTTGTGGTGTTGATAGATGATTTCAGTGCTTCAGCAAGTGAGATTGTTTCAGGTGCAATACAAGATAATGACCGCGGTTGGATTGTAGGAAGACGTTCTTTCGGAAAAGGCTTAGTTCAAAGACAATTTGACCTTGACGACAAGTCTTCTATAAGATTAACCACATCACGATACCATACTCCAAGTGGGCGTTGCATTCAACGCGACTATAACAAAGGTATAGACGCTTATTATGAAGATATTTACAGTCGAATTGTCAATGGAGAGATGGAAAATATTGATAGCATTCATTTAGATTCCACCAATGTTTATCACACTCTAAAAGGAAGGACTGTTTATGGCGGTGGCGGAATTATGCCTGATATTTTTGTTCCTTTGGAACGAAACAAAGATATGGATGCTTATTATGAAATAGCTAATTCCTCAGCCTTGATTCAATTTGCATTCTTTTATGCTAATGAACATAAAACAGAGTTGAAAAATAGTTATCCTAATGCAAAATCATATACCGAAAAAATGGTTATTTCCGATAATATGATTAAATCTTTGATTGATTTCTATAAGAAAAATAACAAAAAGGCAGTTTCTAATATGTCTGATAAATCCACTAAAGAATTAAAACTTTGGTTAAAAGCACTTATTGGCAGAAACCTTTTTGGTGATGAAGCTTTTTATCCTATTATTAATAAATCTGATAATGTTATAGATAAAGCTCTTGAAATTATAAACACACAACCATAGATTAACGTAAATATTCTCTCATTTCAGAGTAGTTGTTAAAATATTTAGCATACAGAAATAAAAAAAGCGGCAAGTCCAGCCGCTTTTTTTATGATAAATATCTGATGTTATTCAGCAACAACGTTGAGTTTAAGTTCAACTTTAAAATCTTTATGAAGATTTACAAGTGCTGAATACTGACCAAGTTCTTTAATACGGTCCTCGCTGATTGCTATTTTGTGGCGGTCGATTTCTATATCGTGCTGTGCTTTAAGAGCTTCTGCAACCATGATATTGTTTACCGAACCGAACAAAGTGCCATTTTCAGACGCTTTAGCAGGGATATTAACTTCAAGACCTTCAATTTTTCCTGCCAAAAATTCAGCTTCTTTACGTATTTTTTCAGCTTTAAAAGCGCGTTGTTTAACTGTTTCTGCAAGCATTTTCTTTTTTGCAGGTGTTGCGAGCTCTGCTAATCCTTGAGGGATGAGATAGTTGCGTGCATATCCGTCTTTAACCTTTACGAGGTCATCGGCGTAACCCAAATTTGCTATATCTTTTTTTAATATAATTTCCATGACGATATTTCTTTATTAGTTGGATTTTAAATTATCTGTTACGAATGGCAGGAGAGCCAAATGGCGAGCGCGTTTAACTGCTTGAGCCACTTTCTTTTGATATTTCAATGAAGTACCAGTAAGGCGACGTGGCAATATCTTGCCTTGTTCGTTAACAAACTTTTTCAAAAATTCAGCGTCCTTGTAATCAATGTATTTGATACCGCTTTTTTTGAAACGACAATATTTCTTCTTTTTAATATCAACTGCTACTGGAGCTATATATTTTATATCGTTTTGTTGTGCCATAATTATGCTTTTTCTTCTGTTTGAGGTTCTTCGTTAACTATTTCTTTTTCTACCACAGGTTTCTCTTCTTTTGTAACTTTTTCTTTGTGGTTGCTGCGACGTTTTTCAGCAAAAGCAATAGCATATTTATCCATTGTTACTGTTAGGAAACGCATAATGCGCTCATCGCGACGGAATTGGAGTTCTAATTCGCCTACCATGTTGCCATCTGCTTTGTATTCGAACAAATGGTAGAATCCTGAGGATTTCTTTTGGATTGGGTATTCCAATTTACGGAGACCCCAATTTTCTTGGTGAACAATTTCTGCACCCTTTCCTGTGAGAATGTTCTCGAATTTTTGTACCGTTTCCTTCATCTGATCTTCAGACAAAACGGGCGTCATAATGAAAACGGTTTCGTAATGATTTGCCATAATTGTTTAAATTTAATTTTACCTAAAATTTTTTCGGACGGCAAAGATACACTTTTTTTTATATCCTCGCCTACTGTACTTATTTTGTCAAAAACTCTGTACTATTCAGCTAAAACGAGTACTTTATCGTTGCTAACCTCAATCACACCGCCACGAATTTCGAAGAATTTTTCGTTTTGAGTTTCATCTACAATCTTAACTTTTCCACGTTTTAAAGCTGACACAAGCGGAGCGTGGTTATTCAAAATCTCAAAAAGTCCATCGATACCAGGAAGTTGTACTAACGACGCTTCGCCTATAAAAAGAGTGTCGTTAGGTGTTATAATTTCCAATCTCATAATATAAATTATTTAGCAGCTGCCAGCTCTTTTTTACCCTTTTCTATAGCTTCTTCGATAGTACCTACTAAATTGAAAGCTGTTTCTGGGAGATCATCAAGTTCTCCATCAAGAATCATATTAAATCCTCGAATAGTATCTTCGATATTTACAAATTTTCCTTCAAGGCCTGTAAATTGTTCTGCAACAAAGAATGGCTGCGACATAAAACGTTGCACTCTACGAGCGCGGTGCACTATTTTACGATCTTCCTCTGAAAGTTCTTCCATGCCAAGAATAGCAATTATATCTTGTAGTTCTTTATATCTTTGCAGTGATTCCTTAACTCTTTGAGCAGTCTTGTAGTGTTCTTCACCCACAATATCTGGAGAAAGAATTCGAGACGTTGAGTCAAGAGGGTCAACTGCTGGATAAATTCCAAGCTCAGAAATTTTACGGCTGAGCACCGTGGTAGCGTCTAAGTGCGAGAAAGTTGTAGCAGGAGCAGGATCTGTTAAGTCATCAGCTGGAACGTAAATAGCTTGTACAGAAGTTATTGAACCACGCTTAGTAGATGTAATTCTTTCTTGCATTGTACCCATTTCAGTGGCCAATGTAGGTTGATAACCTACCGCTGAAGGCATACGACCTAAAAGTGCTGAAACTTCTGAGCCAGCCTGAGTAAAACGGAATATATTGTCAACAAAGAAGAGAATATCACGACCGCCCGTTGTTTCATCTCCATCGCGGTAACCTTCTGCCACAGTCAGTCCTGATAATGCTACGCGCGCGCGTGCGCCTGGTGGTTCGTTCATCTGCCCAAACACTAACGTTGCTTGTGATTTGGCCAATTCTTCCATATTGACTTTGGAAAGATCCCAACCGCCATTTTTCATACTTTCCACAAACTCATCACCATACTTAATAACGCCTGACTCAAGCATTTCGCGCAGTAAGTCGTTGCCCTCTCGTGTCCTTTCGCCAACTCCAGTAAAAACAGTTGTTCCACCATAGTTTTTAGCTATGTTGTGGATCATTTCCATTATCAATACTGTCTTTCCTAC
>CADBTU010000026.1 GCA_902797625.1 uncultured Bacteroidota bacterium
GCCATCTCGTCTTCGCCAGGATAAACGGCTACAGGAGCGATCCATTCTACATATTTTTTGATGCGTGCAACAACTGGTTTTCCGTATGCTATACCGCCTGTCAAAATAATGGCATCTATTTTTCCTTGTAAAACTACTGCATTTTCACCTATTTGTTTTGCAACTTGATAGGCGAAAGCTTCCTCAAGTAATTCTGCCTTTGGATCTCCAGCTATAGCAGCTTTTTCTACTGCATAAGCATCATTGCTTCCAAAATAACCTACATAACCGCCCTTTCCAACGAGCATTTTTTGCATATCCTCTTGAGTATATTTTCCACTAAAACATGCTTTAAGAAATTGGTTCATTGGAAGTGTTCCTGAGCGTTCTGGTGAGAAAGGACCTTCTCCATCAAGGGCTTGGTTAACATCTATAACCAAACCTTTTCTGTGTGCTCCAACACTCACGCCACCGCCCATGTGAACTACAATAAGGTTGAGATCTTCGTATTTCTTATTGTTATCTTTAGCATACATTCTTGCGATAGCCTTATGATTCAACGCATGAAAGATTGATTGACGCTCAAACTCTGGATGACCTGTTATTCGTGCTATATCTTGCATCTCATCAACCATAACAGGGTCAGCTATATACGCTGCACCTAAACCTATGCTCTTTGCTATGCTGTCGGCTATTAGTCCTCCTAAATTGCAAGCATGCTGCCCGCTATAACCCATTTTAAGATGTTCAATCATCAAATCGTTTATTTTATAAACACCTGATTTTAAAGGCTTTACTAATCCGCCGCGACCCATAACCAAAGCTATGTCTTTTAATTCAATGTTTTCTTCATTTAATGTAGATAAGATTACATTCTTACGGAATTCATATTGGTCTGCAATTGTTTTAAATTGCGACAACTCCTCAGTTGAATGTTTTATATTTTTTAGAAAAACTTGTTCGTTACCGTTGAAAATGGCAACTTTTGTGGAGGTAGCTCCAGGATTAATTGCAAGAATTTTTTTCATATTTATCTATTCTTTGTTTCTATATCTTCTATTTTTGTTGAAATTTTTACCTGATTACTATAAGAAAGTCCAGCGTTATTTTTAACATACGCTCGAACATAATAGAATGTATCTACAATTGGCAAATTTACAGATGTTTTGAAAAACATAGCCGTATCACTTTCTGCAACTTTTATTGACACTGAATATATATCTGTTAGTGAAGGTTCTCGGAAAAGACTATAGCAAAAACCTTTTTCTACAAAATAATCGCAACCTCCGTCATCAATTATTACAGCCTCTACATCTAAATTCATACCGTCTGTAACTTCGCTCTTTATAATCTGTGATTTAGCAACACCAAACTTAGTGCAACTAACTGAAAATAACATAAGAATAATCGATGCGAAGACCGCCTTATAAACCTGCTTCATCTTTATCAATTTTAAGGTTGCAAATGTAATTATTTTTTCTTTACGTTGTATTACTCTTATTTTGTATTTTTGCCAAACCATTTTGACCTATATGAGAAAAACTCTTTTTAACATTGTTCTATTGCTATTGTTGTGCCTGATTTTTGCACAATCTTCTTACTATTACGTACCAGAAAAGAGCATACAATATCTGGAACAGATGACTTTAGAGGAAAAAATTGCTCAATTAATAATAATTCGCGTCAGCTCTACAGAAAATGAACAATACAACAGAGAGTTGGTAGAAAAGATAAAAAAAATGCAGCCTGGCGGTGTATGTTTCTTCAAAGGTTCACCAATAAAGGAGGCTATTTTGACAAATAGAATACAAGCTGTTAGCAAAATACCCATGTTTATTTCTATTGATGGTGAATGGGGACCTTCTATGAGACTTGATAGTTGCGTTGCTTTTCCTCGTCAGATGACACTCGGGGCTCTTTCCGAAGAAAATGACTCTCTAATATACAAAATGGGATTAGAGGTTGCTGAACAGTGTAAGTCTGTAGGAATAAATCTCAATTTCGCTCCATGTATTGACATTAATAACAACAGTAAAAACCCCGTTATCAACAGTCGCTCCTTTGGTGAAAATCGTGAAAAAGTTGTAAAAAAAGCTGCTCTATATATGCACGGAATGCAAAATGGAGGTATTTGTACTTCTCTAAAACATTTCCCTGGACACGGCGACACTGAAACTGATTCTCATTACGGACTTCCAACCATAAATAAAACGAAAAAACAACTTGAAGATTTAGAACTATTCCCATATCGAGAACTTGTAAAAGAAAATCCCGATATGATAATGGTAGGACATTTAAACGTTCCTGCTTTAGACTCTGCTAAATCGTCTGTTTCTTCTCTTTCCTACGCAATTTGTTCAGAATTACTTAAAAAAGAGCTCGGTTATAATGGCTTAATAATAACTGACGGTTTGGAAATGAAAGGCGTCTTGAAACAAAATCGTTTCACTGGTGATATTGAAATTCGCTCTCTTTTAGCTGGAGTTGATATACTGCTTCTACCTTCTGAAACTGATTCCGTAATTTCAGCTATAAAAAAAGCTGTTGAAAATAATATTATTCCTATCGAGATTATTAACGAGCGCTGTCTTAGAGTATTAAAATTCAAGGAAAGGAAAGGTATTTTAGATCACCAAAGAGTCGATCTCAAAAACGTTTACAAAGGAATGAATCGTTCAGAATCTAATCTTGTTAACAGATTTATTGAGACTAAAGCTTTGACGCTTCTGAAAAACGACGATATTTTACCTCTTAACTACGATAATAAAACTGCTTTTCTCTGCGTCGGACGTCCAGAACTTCAAGTAGAATACAAGAAGATTGTCGCACAATATAATTTACCATATTTCTATATAGATAAGAAAATTCCTGCTAAAGATTTTACTGCGCTTACAACAAAAATTTCTCCTTACGAGAAAATAATCATTGCTTTCGGTGGCTCTAATCAGTTGGGCGGCTCTAATTATGGACTCGACATTGGAACAATAAAGTTCTTATCTCAATTGGCTAAAACTAAAAAAGTTGTGTTTATACATTTGGGTAATCCTTACGCACTCAATTCTTTCAATGAGCTCGATAAATGTAAGGCTATAATTGTTACTTATCAATTTACTCCTACAACTCTTGAATCCGCTCTTTACGCTTGCTACGGAAATATACCTTTTGAGGGCACACTACCTGTTAGTATCAACAACTATTTTGTAGGAAGTGGTATAGTGAACAGTTCAAAATCTGATTTCTTATCACTTCTGCCTCCAAATATAACCCAACAACTCGATAATATGTTGATAAATGGTGTCAAAAACCATATCTATCCTGGTTGTGTTGTTTTAGCACTCCATCACGGAACACCAATATACCACAAAGCCTTCGGAACTCTGGATTATGAAAATAATGATTCCATAACAACAAATACTCTGTACGACATCGCCTCTTTAACCAAAATCGCAGCTACCACTTTAGCTGTTATGAAATTATATGATAATCATGAGATTCATATTTCCGATAAAATTGGAAAATATCTACATTACTTACGAGGAACAGATAAAGCAAACCTAACATTAGAAGAATTGCTAACACATACTTCTGGACTTCCTGCATTTATTCCTTTTTATAAAACTATTGCTGGTAACTCTAAATATCTCCGCCCCACACAAAATGATAATTATTCAATTAAAGTTGCTGACAATCTGTATCTTATAAATAATTACCCCGACTCTATTAGATACCGTATTGCAAATTGTAAATTAGGCGAAAAAAGATATGTTTATAGCGACCTTAACTTTTTGCTACTCAAAGATATGGTAGAAACCATTGCTATGCAATCTATTGAAGATTTCTTAGACGAAAACTTCTACAAACCAATGAAACTTTCTCGAATTTGTTTTCGCCCTTTAGAACACGGATTCTCTAAAAAAGAGATTGCACCTACTGAAAACGATGCTATTTTTAGAAAACAGTTAGTTCATGGCTATGTTCACGACCAAACATCTGCACTTATGAATGGTAATGCGGGTAATGCGGGACTTTTTGCCACAGCCAAAGACTTAGCTAATTTAATGATTCTTTTCCAAAATCGTGGAGTATTCAAAGGACAGAGGTTTTTATCTGAACACACTGTGGAAACTTTTACTAAACCTCACTTTATCCACAGTTGTAATAATAGAGGTTATGGCTTTTACGTTCCTAAAAGCAATGGTGAATCCTCAATTATCCCTAAACAGGCTAATAATCACACATTTGGACATCAAGGGTTCACTGGTACTGTTTTCTGGTGCGACCCTAAAGAAGAACTTATTTTTATCTTTCTATCTAATAGAATTTGCCCAGATACTGAACCTAACAAACTATCGCAAAGTAAAATACGTCTAAAATCACACGAATTGATTTATAGTGGTATAGGAAAATAATACAATTATGACTGATGAACCTATTTTTTTGCTAATTGAAACAGCTACGGATATTTGTTCTGTAGCTGTTTCGCACGGAAAAAAAATTTTAGGAATTAATGAAGATTTGAACGGACATTCTCACGCTAAAAATCTATTGCCGTTTATTGATGAGATTTTACAACAAAACTCTCTATCTACCAATGATTTAACAGCTGTAGTTGTGAGTTCTGGACCTGGTTCTTATACAGGACTCAGAATAGGCGTTTCAACTGCTAAAGGAATAGCATACACTGCCAATATTCCCATTTTATCTGTTGGCTCTCTAACTGGGATAGCACAATCGTGTAAAAATAATCCTGATTTTGATGACTCTCAAAATTCTATTATAGTTCCTATGATTGATGCTCGAAGAATGGAGGTTTTTACGGCTATTTTCGATAATAATATGAATTGTATTGAAAATATTTCCGCTAAAATTATAGAAGATAACTCATTTCTTGATTTGTTGATCTGTAAAACTATCTTTTTCTGTGGAAACGGTATGCCAAAATGTAAAGATATTCTTTCAAAATCCGCAAATGCCCGTTTTATAAATGAACAAATCTCAGCAAAAAACTTGCTTAAACCTGCACTAAAAAAATGGAAAGAAAAAGATTTTGAAGATATTGCTTATTTTGAGCCTTTCTATCTAAAAGAATACATTGCAGGAAAACCTATTGTAAAAGGATTATGTAAATGAATATAAAAGAACCTCTGACTAATTCTAAAAAATTAAATATAATTGCCATTGCTGACAATTCGCAACTTGGTGAAGCTTCTTTTCTTCATGGGATTCAATTGGCGCGCGCTTTTAAAGCCTCTTTGATAGTTTGCACAAATTTTGATCTTTATATTGAAAATAAACAAAAAAAATCTTTAATAACAGCTTTTTCTTATGATTCTACATTATTTTCAGACGTTGAAACTACTTTTATTTCTGATTATTTTTTTCCTGAAACTTTATTCAACTTTGCTGAAAGAAACAATACTGCAATTATTGTTTTAGGTGTTGATAATTATGAGAAGAAAGCAAAAATCACTCCTAAAAAGGCTATAAAATTCATCAAAGAATCTCGATTTCCAATTATGGTTGTGGCCAACAAACCAAAAAATGACAACCACTACAATGAAGTTCTTCTTTCGTTAGACATGGAAAGGCAAAATAAAGAAAAAGCTTTATGGGCAGGATATTTCAACCGATTTAACAACTCTATAGTTCACATTCTTACACCTGAATATAAAGATGAAGGTTTGGCTAAATTAGTAAAAGATAATGTTGATTTTGTCGAAAAACTATATGCAAATCTTGATATAAAGTATAAACTAACTTCTCATAAAAGCAGCAGTTATTTTGATAAATCCGCATTAGAATATGCTAAAAATCACAATATTGGCACATCTATTATCATGATGACAAAATACTACACTTTAGCTGACATAATTACAGGGCCAAGAGAGCGTAAAATTATCGGTAAGAGTGATATTCCTTTACTTTGCATAAACCAACGAGATGATTTATATGTTCTTTGTACTTAAATAACATGAACCTTAATAATAAAACTTCATATTCAGAAACGAAAAAAATTAGTTATGAATTATGCCGTGTTCGTATGAATAGCGGATCAATTCGGTTGTAGTGTTAAATCCGAGTTTTTTGAAAATATTGTTTTTGTGGTTTTCAACTGTACGATTACTAATATTCAACTCACTTGCTATCTCTTTAACCATATAACCTTTAGAACAAAGTCTTATAATTTCCAATTCTCTATCTGTAAATTGCTCTTCAGCTGCGGTTTTGGCAGTCAAAACTGCATGAATTATCTCTGATATATCCTTGCCATAAAATTCCAAACCATTACATACTGATTCCATAGCTAAAAAAAGTGTAGGAATATCAACAAATTTGCTTACGAAACCATCAATACCGACATCCATCAGTTGAAGAATATTGTTTTTATCGTTATCTGCTGAAATTATGAGAACTTTAGCGGAAGAGTTTATTTTGCGCAAATACTTAATCACTTCTATTCCGTGTCCGTCAGGGAGCATAAGATCTAATAATACAAGATCAACGTTATGGTTTTGTTCTAAAAAATCTATAGATTCCTCAACAGAGCCCACTTCTGCAATAATCTTATAATTTTCTTTATTGTTGTTTATTGCCATAACCATACCCATACGGGTCAGCACATGGTCTTCTACAAGTAAAACATTTACAGCTGACATAATATTATTCTTTAGCTTTCTTAACTGTAAAAAAGAATGTAGAGCCTTTAAGATGCTCACTTGTAAAATCTATTTCACCTCCATTCTTTTCAACCAATTCTTTACAAACCATCAATCCTATACCCATTCCTGTTTCTCCTGAAGTGCCAGGAGTAGTTACAAACTCTTTTTTAAAAATAAAATCCTTTTCTTCAGGGCGCATCCCCTTTCCATAATCCGTGATAAAAACAGTTATTTTATCGTTCAAATCTTTTATCTTCAACTCTACAATAGAATTTTCGTTGGAAAATTTTATCGCATTTACAAGTAGGTTTCTTATAATTATTTCTAAAAATTTAATGTCAGAAATCACGAATACATTTGGAAGAATATCCTTTTTAATTTCAACATTCTTTCGCTCACAAAATATCTGCAATTGATTTATTTCTCTGTTAATTACAGAGTTTATATCTACACGCACTGGGTTATATGTCATACGCCCACTTTCTAAAGAAGCCCATTCCAACAGATTTATTAGCAACTCACTTAACGAATCATTAGACTTCTGGATCTGCTCTATTATATTCTTTTTGTCGTTAGGACTAATATCATCGTAATAATTGCAGATATAATCTAACATCTGTTTTTGAGCATTCACAGGATTTTTAAGGTCGTGAGAGACAATTGAAAAGATCCTATTACGAATTTTGCTGCTCTCCCTAAGAATTTCATTAGATTGCTTGCGAAGTCGTGCTAAACGCGAGAAAACTACGGCTAAAATTGTACTTAATACTAACAATAACGACAAAATTACAACAAAGTAAATTTGACGATATAGTAGATCTTTTTGTTTTTTTATCTGCTCATCTTTCTGATTAGTATCGTAAACTATATGATATTCGCTAAGAAGATTCTGATATTTTTCTGTATTTAGAGAATCTCTAATATCAAAACTGCTTTGAAGATAATAAATTGCCTTATCAATATGATTAGTTTTCTTATAAAGTTTTGACAACTGTTCTTGAATACGCCACAACAAAGGTCTGAAACTTATTTGTTTACAGAGACTTTCACCCTCAAGAAAATATTTTTCAGATAATTCATAATTATTAGAAAACATTTCACATATCCCCAACTGCTTTAGAATGATTACTTCATTAACTATATCGTTATTGCTTTTAAAAAATTTTAAGGCATCTATACATAAATTTCTACATTCGTTCCATTTTTGCTGATGTAAAAATATGTCAGCCTTTTGAGACAATCTAGTATAATATTTGTTAAGTCTGCCGTGCTCAAAGTCGATATTTATAGCTTCATTGATACATTCTATGGCTTCTTTAGGTCGGTTAAGAGCCATTAGCACCTCAGTTTTAATTCCCAATCTTACAGAAAGTGATTTATCATCATCTACATTGTTTTTTCTTTCAACAAGAATAGCTTCTTCAATAAACTTCAGAGCTTCTTCAGGATGACCAGTTGCCAAATTAATGGAAGCAAAGGAATTTAGAGAGGAACTGAGTATTTGGTTATCTTTTAACTTAACGCCAATTTCATAATCAAGTTTTGCATTCTCAAGAGCTTCCTGATATTTGCCAATTCTTTGCTGTGCAACATTCAGAACCTCGTA
>CADBTU010000027.1 GCA_902797625.1 uncultured Bacteroidota bacterium
CCGCGACAGTTTGGATGACGAACCCGACTGCTACTGGTACCACACCGACCACCTCGGCAGTTCCTCTTGGATAACCTACACGGATGGGGATGCCGTGCAGCACCTGCACTATCTGCCGTTTGGCGAGAATTTCGTTGACCAAAAAAGCAGTTCTTTTGACGGCGTGCGTTACACCTTCTCCGCAAAAGAGAAAGACTCCGAAACCGGCCTAAGCTACTTCGGCTCAAGGTATTACAGCAGCGATTTGAGCATTTGGCTAAGCGTTGACCCGCAGGCAAGCAAGTACCCGTCATTGAGCCCGTACGTTTATTGTGCCAACAACCCCATAAAACTGGTGGATCCGAATGGGGAGGAGGTGGTTGACAATCCATACTTACTGTTTAATGGTACGACAGGAACATTAGAGATATGGGATGATAATAATTCAGCTGATGACTATTCTGATGATACATTCATCGGTAGTTATGATGCTCATAATAATGTAACAAAATCTTCCCAAGGAAAATGGGAAGATGGAATATATGAAATGCTTGATCAACAGAAAAGCAACAAACATGGTAATAAAACTGATGACAATGGCGTTTTGTTAGATTCACCAAATGGTAGTTATGGAACTGCAGGGTGCTATAGAGCAAAAACATTTACAGAAAAAACGACCACTAATACTAGAAAAGGAATGGCTGTTCATGCGGGAAGAGAACATAAATCATTTCAAGATAGAAAAACCCTTGGATGTATACGAACAACACCTGAAGCTATGGAGGCAATTGATAATGCTATATCAAAATATGGTTCTCTTAAAAGAATAATAATTCAAAATAATCGAACATCGCCTAATAGTGAGGGCGTCAATAAAATATCCCCTCATTCCCCACAACAGGAGCCCATCTTTACCCCTTTAATGCCAGTTTTTCCGCCCGACAAAACTCGGGTATCAATCTCTTATCCATTATGATTGTGCAACTAATTTAATGAATCAATATGAAATTATATCGTATTCTGTTAGGCTTTAGCATATTGGTTTTTTTTGTTTTCTTAGGTTTAAGTTGCAGAAAGTTGGAGGAAAGATTTTCATCGGGGTTGAACAATCATACGATAGATACTTTATTTGGAAAAAATGACGATAGAGATGCTGATTGTTTCGTAGATTCGGTTTTATATTCATATCTTTTTCCTCATGACACAATAACCCAAAGGGACTATTCGTCTGTTGTGATAAAATATAAAAGAATTTTTAACACAAATAGATGTCTTGATTTTTCAGAAATTGAACATGTTGTTCCACGTACAAAACAAGAATACATGGAGTATTACAATTTCTTAAAAAATGAAAGTTCAAAAAAAGATACTACACTATTTTTTCAATATGTAGATCATATCGTGTATAAGAATGCGTACAATGGAGATACAAATGCCATCTGTATTGTCCTTTGTTTTGCAAGATTTCTTGACATTGTTGACAACGAGGAGTTTGCGCAGGTTCATTGGGATATGACTCAGGATATTGTATATTCTAATATAACTTTTTATCAACAGATAATGTGTCTTTTTAAGAATGATAACGAGGCAAAAAGTATATATGAAGATTTTGTCTCATTTTAGAATTGCTAAAAAACTCATTCTATTTGATGATTTATAATATGCTATGCAACCGAACACGCTATCTATTCAAACTTTGCAGCAAACCGCTTGTAACCAACGATTAACACATCTTTGCCACAAACTACAGGTTTATGGCAAAGTCAAGCAGATACAGGCGGAGATGAATAAACACAGCTACAGTCTCCATGATTTTATGCCAAATAGCATTTACGCACAAAACCTTTAGCGGAGAGTGATAGATTCTTGTCTTAATTTTTCGCGTGGCGCAAGTTACAACGAGCAAGCGTAAGTCAGGCCGACATTGCGAGGAGGGGTCGCGGTGAATGTCAGAAACACTTCTTCTATCGTGCAGAGGCTTACGGCAACCCCCACTACGACCGCTACGAGCGGATGGAATTTGGTTATGACACAGTGAAAACCATAGCCCACAACACCGATGATTTAGATGCGCCGTACCGTCAAAATGTTACGGTTTATAATAACGTAAATCTCGCCAAACGCGGGCG
>CADBTU010000028.1 GCA_902797625.1 uncultured Bacteroidota bacterium
TATTACAGATATAAATGTTTTTTTCATAAATAAAAAATTTTGGTTTTAGTTTGCGAAAATACTATTTTAATTGGTGATAAATTAAATGCTAACGGAGGTGTTCAATGACACTTTTTTCTGTCATTTGACGCAAATTAGCAGATTCAACAATCTCTTCTTCGGATACATAAAGATATGTTGGAAAGCTACCGTTGACCATATTTATAGCTCTTATTGGGTCGATTAAAATATATCGAAATTTTTCAGTTTTAGTCTCTTTTTTAAATTCTAAAATAGATTTTTCATCGCCCCATACAAAAAACATAATTTTATCAGGATTTATGTGATTGTTTTCGGCGAATTCACTAATTTTAATAGCACTCAAACGACAAAATTCGCAACCCGAAGAGATGACCCCAACAATATGATTACCGTTTTTCAAATTGATGTTATTCATGACAGAATCTTGCAGAAAGGCGTTGAAAACAGTTTCATTAATTTGTTTTTTATTTTTTGCAAATAGATTATAAAGGTTATCGTTAGGAAGAAGCACAAAAGGAATAGCGAAAGACGTAATTAATAAGCAAGTAAAGAGAATTTTTTTACCTCTGAAGATATAGTCAGATTCATTCTTGACATATAGAAGAAGGAGTATAGTAAAGATATTTTTTATTATAGATAGGGAAGGTTTTAATTCTACAATATCACCCATGCAGTGGCAATTTTGGTCATCGCGAAAAATTGCGGTGTATGTTAGTAGCAGCGAGAAACCGACAAGCATAATTAAAGTTAGCCACCATGCTTTGCGGTAATGTATTTTACTGATTAGCAGAGCGCCTGCGAGTAATTCAAAGGCTATTACAAATCTTGCCATCACGGTGCTCAAAGAGAAGTTTAGAATTTTGAAACTGTAAATGTACAGCTCAAAAGTTTCTATAGAGAGTAGTTTAAAAATGGCTGAAACTATCAAAAAAGCACCGATAGAAACTCTTACGATGGGCTTAAGAATAGTAGAAAAATCAAGTTGTATGTTTTTATTCATTATAAAATACTTTTAGGAATAGCGTTTATAAGATTTTGAGTATAGGGTGTTTGAGGATTATTACATAAAGCGTCAGCTTCACCAGATTCAACAATGTTTCCATTTTGCATAACGATGATTCTGTCAGACATAAATTTCACTACAGAGAGGTCGTGTGAGATAAAAATATAGGTAAACTTATACTCATCTTTAAGTTCATTAAGGAGATTGAGAACTTGAGCTTGGACTGAGACATCGAGGGCAGATACAGATTCATCGCAGATTATGAATTTGGGGTTTACAGCTAAAGCGCGAGCTATAGATATTCTTTGGCGCTGACCGCCAGAAAATTCGTGAGGGTATCTATAGAAGTGGGATTCGTTTAGACTAACGCGTTCTAAAAGAGAGATAGCATGTTTTTTTCGTTGGGTATCATTTTGAAAAATTTTGTGAACGCGCATAGGTTCCATAAGTGCATCTCCGATGGTAAGTCGTTGATTAAGCGAAGAGTAGGGGTCTTGAAGAATAATTTGGAGATCTTTACGAATTTTGGATAATTCCGATTTAGAGAGCTGCATTAGGTCGAGGCCGCGGTAGATAATTTTGCCGTTGTCGGGTTCGATGAGGCGAAGCATAGAGCGACCGAGCGTTGTTTTTCCGCATCCAGATTCGCCGACTAATCCTAAAGTTTCGCCTTCATAAACATCAAGGTTAATATTATTTAGAGCATTAACGTATTGTTGTTTTTCAAATAATTTGCGCTTTCTAATAGGGTAGCGTTTATTTAGGGCTTTAATAGAAATTATTTTATCACCAGAATAGAGTTTTTTGAGTGCGGCAGAGCGTTCTATTTGAGTAACTTTCAGTTTGTTGAGAACATTTTTAATTTCAATATTTTGTTTACTTTCAAAATCAGAAACTTTAGGCAATCTTTTAAGTCGCACAGACATTGAAGGCCTACTCGCGATAAGTTGTTGTGTGTAAGTATGTTGAGGATTTAAGAATATATTTCTAACACTATTTTCTTCAACAATTTCACCTTTATACATTACGATAGCACGATTAGCAATTTCCGACACAACGCCGAGGTCGTGAGAGATAAAAAGAACGCTCATTCCATATTTGCTTTGTAGCGAGCGAATGAGTTCAAGGATTTTCTTTTGGATAGTAACATCGAGTGCGGTAGTAGGTTCGTCAGCTATCAGTAGTTTCGGATTACAACTCATTGCCATTGCGATCATAACACGTTGTTTTTGACCGCCAGAGAGTTCGTGAGGAAAAGAGTCAAACATTTGCGAGGGGCGGGGTAGTTTAACTTCGTTAAAGAGTGCAAGAACACGTTCTTTAGCTTCTTTTTTGCTGCATTTGTTGTGAAGTATTATCTGCTCAGAGATTTGAAAGCCACATTTAAGAACAGGATTTAAAGAGGTCATCGGTTCTTGAAAAATCATACCAATATTATTTCCACGCAATGATTGCATTTTATGTTCATCGCACTTTAGAATATCAATTGGGGGTTGATTTTCGTTTAGATGAAAAAGAATTTTACCGTTAGGATAACGAGCAATACTTGGATTGAGAAGTTGCATAACAGAGAGAGCTGTAACCGATTTTCCAGAGCCAGATTCACCTACTATACCCAAAGTTTCGCCTTTGCCAAGACAAAAACTCACATCTTTCAAAATGGAGTTCCACTCTTTATCGCGTTTCAGTTCTAAAGATAAATTCTCTATTTTTAACAATTCTTCCATAGGTGCTACTTGACTCTCAATTTTTCTCCCTCTACAATTTTATCAGCGTTTTTTAGATTGTTTAATTGCAAAATTTTCTCAACAGTTGTGTTGTATTTTAATGAGATACGATAAAGGTTTTCGCCAGGTTTTACTGTGTGATAAACAGCATCTGGAGATTCAATTTTTGGATTTTCATTTTTCTGAAGTTGAGGAATTTCAGGTGTTTCTTCTTCTTTAGATTCTTCAGAATTTTTTTGAGTGTTGATTTGCTTAGAAGGATTTTCGGGTAAGGAAGTTGTATTTTTTTGAGGTTGTTTCTGTTTATTATTCAAAGAATCGATTGGTATGATGTTAAAGTCTCTTGACATAAGTGCGATGTTGTTTTGTAGAAGGTCTTCTTCTTCAAAATCTATGATTAGTTCAGGATCGAAATGTTCATTTAGCAGTCGAGTTTCGAAGTGGAATATGCAGAAGTTGCTATTTTTCGCGGCTCCCATTTGTCCAATAACTTGTCCCGCTTTGACAATTTGTCCAGATTTAACGCATAATTTTCCAAGTTGAGCATAAACAGTTTCGAGACCGTTATAGTGTCTAACAACAATCATAAAACCATAGTCGCCATATTTATTAGCTATGCGTACAATACCATCAAAGCAGCTTTTAACAAGGGTTTGAGGTTCAGTTTGAAGGTCAACACCAGGGTGAAAGTCACCTTTTTTAGTTAGTCCGTAATGAGTTTTTACAGATTCAAAGCGGCAAGGCATCTCGAAAGGGTTATTAGCATCTTGCACGAGCATAAGCATTAGTCTATCGTTAGAAAAAGGTATGTTGATAGATTTGCTACGGATATGGGTAGTATCCCAATATTCGTCATATAGGCTATAGGCAGGAATCTGGTAATTTTCCTCAAAGAAAGGATATGTTGCAAGTTGATCTATTTCTACAATACTATGGGAATTAGGGTTAGCGAGAGCATCATTTTGAGAAAAAATGGTTACATCAATATTCTGTGCAAAGAGCAGAATAGGTATAATTGCGAAAATTGTTAAAAAGAATCTATTCATTGTTGTTCAACTGATTTATTATATTTGTTGAAGAGAAGCCATTTACGAAAGGAATAGTGGTTACTACGCCGCCATTATTCAAAACGAAATCGGCACCTACGATATTATCAATGGAATAATCACCACCTTTAACTAAAACGTTAGGATTAACAATCCGAATCAGTTTTTCTGGAGTATCGTCTTCAAAGATAGTAAGAAAATCTACAAAAGCCAAGGCAGCAAGGAGCGATGCACGTGCAAATTGTGGATTTATAGGTCGATTAGTCCCTTTTAATCTTCTAACAGATTCATCGCTATTAAGACCTACAATCAGGATGTCGCCTAAATTGCGAGCTTTAGCAAGATAATCAATATGGCCATAATGAAGCACATCAAAGCAACCGTTTGTAAAGACAACCGTTTTATTATTGAAAAAGAGACTATTTTTAGAAAAAAAATCTCCATTCACAATTTTGTTAGCTATATATTTGGTGAAATCAATCATCAATATGAGAATTTATGGTTGAGTCGCGACGTTTGTATAGAGGTACAATAGAAAGAGTAATTAGTCCGATAACTAAGGATACTATAGTTTGCAGAAGCCATCCAATCCAGCCAGCAGCAAGGCCTTGTGGATAAGAAATCCCGTATAGGATAGTAATACCAGCAGTTATAAGTGGATATGAACCCAAACCGCCTTGGGAAATCATAAAGGCGATAGTTCCAAAAACGAGAACAGTGAAGGCTGCAGTAGGACCAACGTGGTGTAGATAAGGAAGTGAAAAGAAGAAAAAATAGGTTCCAAAGAAGTATAGAACCCACATTGCGACAGTCCAGAAAACAAAAAGCCACAGATGTTTCATGTCTTTGATTGATATGAAACTATTCCACATTTCTTTCAGGAAGTTAACAACTTTTATCATAAACTTGTTTTTTTGCCAATATTTTTTTGTTACTAAAAAGAGAAACAATAAAAAACCAGCAATACAAACGAGAATGAGAAGGGAGTGATTTCCAATTAAGGATAATCCTTTTGATTGAAACCATTCTTGCAAAGTTATTCCAGTTTGTTGGTTAACAACAATTTGCGATAATAGGGTGGTGTTCATTGAGAAAGCTATAAAGAATAGTAATAGCCAACAAACTAAATCAATAGTGCGTTCTAAGATTACAGTGCCAAGAGATTTTTGGAAAGGGATATTCTCGTAGCGTTGCAGGAATGTGCAACGTAGAATTTCACCGAGGCGTGGTACGGCAAGGTTAGCAAGATAGCAAACCATCACAGAGTAGAATGTCATTGATATTCTCGGTTTGTAACCATTTGTTACTAACATCTGTCGCGCTCGGAATGCTCTGACAGTATCTGCACCGATAATAGCGAAAACCGAAAGAGTTATAAACATCCAACCTTTAGGGTTGTTCACGAGTTTCATTGATGAGAAAATAGTTTCTATATCTTCGTTGCTCAAGTTTCTGACAGATAGCCAAATAAAAAATATACCAAGTCCTAAAAAGAGTATAACTTTAACAATATTTGGTAAAATATCTTTTAATGATTTCATTCACAAGTGATTCAATATACCATAGAAAAAAGCAGCGGCAAAGATACTCAATTTTGGTACTATTCAGAACAAATCTTAAAATTTTACGGAAATATACCCTACTGTTTTTTTTATCAGTAAGAAAAAAATCGGTAATATATGCAAATAGAAAAAAATGTGAGGTATTGAAAATAAAAATTTTTTGTTACATTTGCGATCTCATTTTTTGAAAGAATTACTATGACTGATATCCAACCCATACCAGCCATCA
>CADBTU010000029.1 GCA_902797625.1 uncultured Bacteroidota bacterium
GTCGAAGTCGAACTCTGGCTTCCTACCCCTTTCCTCCTCCTTGATGAATTCCTCTGCCTGCCGAACCATCTCTTCTATCTCCGATGGTAGGATGCTTGAACCGATGCTGCGGACATATACATGCCTGCCCGCCTGTTTTTCAACCACAACCACCGTTGTAGTGCCTGATCTGTTCTTCTTTTTCCTCACAAACATGAGGCAAAAATACTCATTTCCGTCTTGCGACACCCATTTCCGCCTACAAATTTTTCATATATTACTATGTGATAGTATGTTATGATTTTTAACAAAAATTTGTGTCAAAGTCAGGAAAAATTACTGTTAGCATAAAGAATGTAATTGTTCATTGATATTCTTGCAATTTTATTGAAAAATTCATCAACAACTGTAATGGTTTTGTCTACAAATGGGTTATATTGATAACCTTTACTCTCTTTTTGTAAAACGCAAAGTATTGCATTATGGGAGTTAGCATCAAGAATTGGTGTATAATCGATATTTTGAGACATTGCGTTATTGTTTTAGGAATCTTTGAAAATGAATATCCAATAAATTCTTATTTGGCAAAAACTTGTCTGGCAAATTGATTTTTTTCTTATGAAATTGTAGAAAAAAACGTTTTATGCCATCTTGCGATAAAGAATTATCAAAAATTTCATCGGATATGTAAATATCATAATCAGGTGATATTCCAATCAGATTCTTGTCGTATGCCTTGTGAAATAATACATTTAAGCAAATCCCATTTGAAGGGTTAAGTCTGTTTTCTATATCTTCAGACCAATCTATGATATGACAAGCTTCTAACAAATCGGTGCAGGTAAGATTTGAAATGCAGCATTTGTTATTATACGATGATAAAACTGCATTTCTAAAAAAGGACTGGTTAATCCTTTGTTTCACTAGTCTTTCGCGCTCCCTTCCTTCAGGTATTTTTGAAATATCAGGATCGTTCACTTCCCCTATTGTTTTATTTGCCAATTTTGACAAGATCACTTCACTATCATAAGCTAATTTTTCCCAGTTATTGCAGTACTCATTCCATATTTCTTCATCTAATTTGCTAGTATTTGAAAGCCCTACAATACCTCTTGCTTTCAATTTGGGATCAAAGCTGCCGAAGTTTCCTACTTTCATCTTTACAGCGACAGGTGTTCGACCGATTAAATTAGCGGCTTTGACAATTTCTGGATGATTATTAGAAGCCTTTTTAAACGGTATTTTGCAATAAACACTTAATGCAACAATTGTTTGTTCTTTTGTCCAATTATTTGCCATAACTATTTCATTTATATCTATTAAGAGAATGCCTGACATGGAAACCCAGCACATAAGACATCAAAATCATCAGGAATATACTGTTTTGTGGTTTCTTTAGTAATATCCCCAAAAGGTACTTCTCCATAATTTGCCAAGTATGTTTTCTGTGCTTGCGCATCCCACTCAGAGGAATAAACACATTTTCCTCCCAGATTTTGCATGGCGATACGAAATCCTCCTATACCAGCAAACAGGTCTATGAATGTAAACTTTGGATTTTTAGGATTTGGGAAAGGAACAGAGAATAGTTCTGGAAATAAATTGTATTGAGGATCGGGTTCTTTTACCATCCCAGACTGCTCAACATCCTCTTTGCCGTATAGCAAGTCTAATGCATCTTTTTCAAAAGGCAAAGCATATTTGGTATTTGCGTTTTGAAGGAAATGCGTTATTATTGCAGAATTATCATCAGTTGAAATAGTGAATTTATTGTGTTTTACCATAAGTCATAAACTATATTTATTTAAGTTTCGCAAGCTTACCCAACGAAATATAAATGAGCTAAATAAAAAAAGTGGCATCAAAAATTTGCATCATCAGCTGAAATTAAGTATTTTTATAGTGTCTAAACACAAAAATACAACCTATATACCACGCCACAAAAATACAATAAAAACCGATGAAGTCGGGAGCTTTTCCAAAAAAAGCACAAATGATACTATGAAAGTTATCTACGAGGTCATAACGGCAACTAAAACGATAAATCTGAAATTCCTGCTGCAAGCAGGGCAAGAAAAGCTTGCTAAACTTAAATACATTTTATACTACCCTGCCAATAAAATATGTTTATAAACAAAGCGGGAGGCTTTAATGTCGGCTTGATTTTTTAGTTACAAAAAGTATTAGTAAACTATTCTAAATTTATGCGAAATTTTATGTATCTTTGCGGGTATATTTTTGGTTATGAAAGGATCTATTTTCACTATTGTTTTAATGAGTATTTTGTTACTTGTTTCTAATATTTCCTACGCACAACGCGAAGAAATTGGTGAAGCTGTAAAATTCTATGATACAACTTGGTACGACCGAGGCTTCGACTTTTATATCGGTGGAGGTATGTTTATGGGTAACAAAAAAAATGCACTCTACTACAACGGCAGTAAGCGAAATGAATGCAATATAAACTATCTGTTAGACAACGAATATAGAAAAAAAGAGATTAAAGAGGCTGTAATTCAGTTACACCCTAATATCAGTGCAAGCGATGAATTGAACTATAATGAAAGCGATTTAAACTGGAATCCAAACTACAATATAAGTGTGTTAGTAAGTTTGGGCATTAGATTTAAACTTAGGAAGAATTGGGCAATAGCCCTCTCCTACTCTTTTTCGCGTATGACTATAAATAACAATTTTTTGCTCACTTACACCTCTGTTGCTGGCAATAACGTACCCGCTCCAGAACTTACTCTTTTTGGTAAAGAAGACCGCTCAATGATAGACCTTTCACTGTCATATCTTTTCAGTCAAACTCATAGAATCGTGAAACCTTTTATTGAAGTTGGTGCTCAGTTCAACTACCAAAAACTCAAAGATTTCGATATGATTCTCTTGGATAATAAGAAAAATGAAGTCCTAAAACTATCTTTGATTGACAGATATGGTGCCAGCTACATACCTGGAGTACAACAATACGATAACGGTTATATTTTCGGTGGTCCTGGATTTGGCATCTCATTCTCTGCTGGAATAAAATTTGTAGTCAATAAATTTGTATCCATTGATCCTACTTTTTATGGAAGTTATTGTAATCTTAACCTAAAACCGTTAGGAGAAAGGGTATTTTCATTCAATTATGGAGCAATGGTGCGTATAGTAATGAACGATTTCTTTTTTCAGAATAGATAAAAACAGATATGGACAATGAAGTTTTAAAGAATCTTTACAATCACGTTAGTGTGCGTGAGTATCAAGAAAAACCTGTTGAAGATTCAGTATTAGATAAGATTTTACGAGCTGCGTGCAGCGGTTCTACTATGGGGAATATGCAACTATTCAGTATTATTGTTACTCGCGATCAAGCTATGAAGGAAAAACTTGCCCCGTTCCACTTCAACCAGCCTATGGCCACCTCTGCACCACTTATCCTAACCTTTTGCGCTGATTTCCGCCGCTTCAACAGATTCTGCGAATGTCGCAACGCTAATAATCAAGCTTACAACAATATGCAAGCATATCAATGGGCTGTTACAGACGCACTTATCGGTGCACAAAATGCCTGCGTCGCCGCTGAATCCCTCGGTCTTGGCATCTGTTGGCTCGGAACTATCACCTTTAACGTAGATAAATTTGTGAAAGCTCTCGAACTACCTCAGAACGTCGTTCCTGTAGCGTGTATCACTTTCGGCTATCCTCTAAAAAAACAACCTCTTACTCAAAAATTGAACTTCAAAGATTTAGTTCATTACGAAACTTATACCGACTATTCTGATGATAACATCGAAACTATCTATCGTGAAAAAGAACTATCCGAAGAATCTAAAAAAGTTATGTCTGAAAATCCAGATCTTCAAAATATCGCTCAAGTTATCACACAACGACGATATGTTCAAAAAGATAATGAATTTTTCTCTAATGTTTTAATAGAAACTCTTAACAATCAGGGTTTTAAAATTTAAAAATAACGCAAAATTATTTTAACTAAATCAACAGTCTATGAATAATTTTTCACATTTTTGCAATAATCTCAACAATCGCAACTTAAAAAACTTAATTCTACAGAGACTGTTTTTTAAGGATATTTCAAAACTTTTGATTATTCTATTTTCTATAACACTAATTTTTGGATGTAAAAAATCAGAGTCAAATATAACATTTGGGCGACACTACCTCAACTCTGAATATGGATGTGTTAAGAATCAGTGGGAGTTTAAATATCAAGGAAAATGGTATCCTGCCACTGTGCCTGGAAATATTCACGATGATCTTATCGCTAACAAATTGATAGACAATCCTTTCGATGGTAACAACGAGGCTTCTATGCAATGGATTTCGGATAGCATCTGGGAATATCGAATCTTTTTTGATAAGAATTTTAATAACAAAAAAACATATCTTCATAATCAATTGGTTTTTGAAGGTTTAGACACATACTCTGAAGTCTTCTTAAATGGCGAAAAATTATCTTCAACATTTAATAACACTCTTACTAATAACATGTTCCGAAAATGGATATTCCCACTTTCTAACAATTTAAATGAAACTTCAAATGAACTGGTAGTACGTTTTTATCCTTCGTTAAATTTTGATAGTATAGAATCTTCTAAATTGCCTTTTAAACTTCCCGACAATAGGGTTTTCACTCGAAAAGCTCAATATCAAAACGGATGGGATTGGGGGCCTAAACTAAATACTTGCGGTATTTGGAAAAACGTTTACATTGAGAGCTGGAATAACTTAAAAATTAACGATTTCCAAATTTTTGACGTAGAAACATCTTTGAATCCTTCGCGCCCTTGGATTGCACAAGTGGAAATTGATATTTTAGCTGAAAAGATGTTTTCCACTGAGGTGCTGGTGGAAATATCAGACGAAGATGGCTATTCACAATCTATCAAACAAAAAGTTAATCTTCGTCAAGGAAACAATATGGTAAAAATTCCTATCACCATTGAAAATCCAAAACTCTGGTGGCCGAATGGCTACGGAAATCAACATCTCTACTATTTTACAATTTCTACAGTAGATGCTCAATCTGACAATTATACTCCACTTTCTCATTCTCACGGATTAAGAACTATACGATTAGAGCAAAAATCCGACAGTATTGGAGAGTCATTCCAATTTTATGTTAATGAAAAACCTATTTTCATGCGCGGCGTTAACTGGATTCCTGCATCATCTTTTCCTGGTACGCTTGCACGTATTGATGGTGAAGAGATTTATGCAAAACTTCTCCAAAAATGCGCAGATGCAAATATGAATATGGTTCGTATTTGGGGAGGTGGAATCTATGAACATGACGCTTTTTACGATCTTTGTGATAAACTCGGCATTCTGGTTTGGCAAGATTTTATGTTTGCATGCAACATCTATCCTGGCGATAAATTATTTTTTGAAAATGTAAACATTGAGGCCGAAGAACAAGTTAAACGCCTTAGAAACCATACTTCTGTCGCGATTTTTTGCGGAAACAACGAAGTTCATAATGGTTTAGAAGACTGGGGCTGGCAAAAACAATTCGGATATTCCGACCAGCAATATGCACAATTCTATGCCGACTACGACAATATTTTCAATAAAATTCTACCAAGCAATTGCAAAAAATACGCCCCTAAAATTCCGTATGTACACTCATCTCCAACATACGGCTGGGGACACGAAGAGTGTACAACTCACGGTTGCAGTCATTACTGGGGAGTTTGGTGGGGCGAACTGCCTTTCGAGATATGGAAAGACAAAACAGGTAGATTTATGACAGAATATGGTTTTCAGTCTTACCCTGAAATGAACACTATTAGAACTTTCGCTAAAAATAATGAACTATATCTTGACTCCCCTGCTATGAAAAATCATCAAAAACATGCCAGAGGCGTTCAAATTATTACAAAGGCTATTGAAGACCTTTACGGAAATTTCGATATTCATAATCTCGATAGATTTGTTTTCTTAAGCCAATTGACGCAAGCTGACGGAATTTCACAAGCTGTAGAGGCACATCGTATTCAACATAACCGTTGCAGTGGAACACTTATTTGGCAGCTAAATGATTGCTGGCCTGTTGCCTCTTGGAGTTGTATTGATTACTACGGCCGACAGAAAGCTCTTTATTACCGCTTGTCTAAACTTTATGATAATGTTGCTATTGCATCGCAAAAAAATAGCAATGGCGATGTTGAAATTTACCTTATAAACGATAACTTTACTCCTATATCTGGTACTTTGCACTGGATTATCGCAAACAATGATGACGGTTCGGTTGTAGATTCTGTTACATTAAACACTACCATTCCTGAAAATTGTTCCCAAATAGTCTCTTCTTGCAAAGTTCCTTATAATCTAAAAAACGCTGAAAAGTACCACATTTTCGTCGAATTTATTCCAGAAAACGGAGAAAAGAAAGAGTATCTTACATATTTTGTAAAACCTAAAGACCTTTCTTTTAAGAAAACACCTATAATAGTGGATTATGAGTATTTTAACAACTATGCAATCATAAAAATTTCTTCTAAAACATTAAAAAAAGGAGTATTCATAGAAGAAATTGATGGTAAAAGTGTAGAATTTTCAAATAATTATTTCGATTTAAGACCAAATCAAGAAGTTTTCATTAGAGTTGATTATCCAAATCTTGATAGCAAACCAAAATTTATTGTTAAAAGCTTTTAAAAAAACATAATATTCATTTTTATAACTTACACTAAAAACAATATGCGTTACGAACCATTATCAGCTGAATTTTATATCAGAAATCGCCGTAATCTTACCAACGAACTACCTCAAGATTCAATAGCGGTGGTTGTTTCTCACGACGAATATCCACGTTGCGGCGATACTACATTTCCATTTAGACAAAATTCAGATCTTCTTTATCTATGCGGAATAGATCAAGAAGATACAGTTCTCGTAATGGCCCCATGGCACCCAAAACCGTCTTATCGAGAGATTATTTTTATTAAAAATCCTTCTCCTGAAAAAATCATCTGGTTTGGACACCGTCTTTCAAAAGACGACGCATCAAAATTGTCTGGTGTAAAAACTATTATGTTTATTGAAGAGATGGAGTCTGTATTAAACGATTTACTCTTTCACTCTCGACGCGCCTATCTTAACATTCAAGAAAATCCACGTATGAAATCTACATTTCAAACACGAGAAATTAGATTTGCTAAAGAGTTGATAAACGATTATCCGTTGCATAAGTTTTGTCGTCTTGCTCCTATACTTCGCCCTTTGAGGGTTCAAAAAAGTGTTGAGGAGCTATCCGCCATAAAGAAAGCTTGTGATATTACAGGCAAGGCTTTCTTACGAGCCATAAAAGCCGTAAAACCTGGTAAATATGAATATGAAATAGAAGCAGAGCTGACTTACGAGATGCTTCGAAATGGAGCCACCACACACTCTTTTGCTCCCATTGTAGCTTCTGGTTCAGATACTTGCATTCTTCATTACATCAAAAACGATAAAATAATGAATGATGGTGATTTGCTTCTTCTTGACTTTGGAGCCGAATATGCAAATTATGCTGGCGACTGCTCTCGTACAATCCCTGTAAATGGAAAATTTTCACCACGACAACGCGCTGTTTATGAAGCAGTACTATCAATTTACAAAGATACAATTCCTCTTTTCAAACCAGGTATGACAATCCATAAAATAAACGATTTTGTTTTCAAAAGAATGGATGAAGAACTGATTAAATTAGGTCTATACACACACGAAGAGGTTGTAAATCAAAATCCCAACTCTCCACTATTCAAGAAATATTATATGCACAACACAAGTCATTTTATCGGACTTGATGTTCACGATGTTGGAGAACGTGATTGGGTATTCCAGCCTGGCAACGTCTTAAGTTGTGAACCTGGCATCTATATCGCTGAAGAAGGTATCGGAATGCGTATTGAAACAGATGTTGTAGTTGCAGATAATCCTATTGACCTTATGGCCGACTTACCAGTAGAAGTTGATGATATTGAAAATCTTATGAAAGATAATTTTTAAACTCTAAAATGTCTCTGCTACAACAAATACTCGCTTATAATTCTATCTCCATTATTGGAATGGCTAAAAATTCAGGCAAAACAGTTTGCCTCAATCACCTTTTGTCTGAACTGAAAACCACTAAAAGAAAAATTGCTGTAACTTCTGTTGGCATTGATGGCGAAAAAACCGACCTCGTAACTCATACAGAAAAACCTGAAATAGAACTTTCCTTTGGCACTATCTTCCAAACTTCTGAATATCATTACAGACAAAAACTTCTTACGGCTAACATCTTGGCTCTTTCTGAAACATCCACTTCATTAGGACGTCTTGTGTCTGCACAAGTTCTTATTCCTGGTAAAGTAATTCTATCAGGGCCTTCTACCTCTTCTGGCGTAAAAAACTTTTTAGAAAAAATGAGCCTATTCGGTGCCGATTTGATGATTGTTGATGGAGCACTATCGCGCAAAAGCCACGCATCTCCGCTACTTACCGATGGACTAATCATTTCCGTTGGCACTTCTTTAGCTCCCGACCTTAACACCATAATTCAGAAAACATCTACTCTTTATACACTCATGCAAATACCTGAATTTCAAACTAACTTTGCTTTAGATTTGATGCAAAAAGAGGGTGGTGTTTTCGCTATTACAGAAGATGGTTATACATCTTTAGATATTCCTTCTTCTCTACTTACTGATAAATATCGTGATCAATTTTTTTCTCAAGGAACTGTCATTTTTGTTAGTGGAATCTTAACAGATATGATGTTAAATTTTTTAAAATCACAACCAGAAATAAAAAACACTATTCTGATTGTCAAAGATTTTACTAAAATATTTGTAACACCTATGGTTTTACATTTATTTCAAAGTAAAGGTGGAAAACTTTTTGTTCTCAAGAAACCTAATTTATTGGCTGTTACCGTAAATCCAATAGCTCCAAGTGGTTTTAAAATCCCATCAGAAATTCTTAAAGATGCAATGAAACATGTTTTTAATGTTCCCGTTTATGATGTAATGATAGATTCAAATCAATAACAAACAGACACTATTTCTATAATAAAAAATAAATTCGTAAATCAAAATGGATAATATGATAAAATTAGCAATTGTTGGATATGGTAATATAGGGAAAGCGGTTGAAGAAGCTGTAAAAAATTCTGATGATATGGCATTATCAGGTATTTTTCATCACAATGATAACATGAACGATATAAACGCAGATGTAGTTGCGCTATGTACACCCACACGCGAAGTTCAATTTTTTGCCGAGAAATTCGCTAAGCGTGGAATCTGTACAGTAGATAGTTTCGATATTCACAACCAAATTTTCGATTTAAGAAGCACGTTGATACCCCTTAATAAAGAAAGCTGTTCTGTAAGTATAATAGCTGCTGGTTGGGACCCTGGTTCCGACTCCGTTGTTCGCACTCTTTTACTTGCTTTAGCTCCTAAAGGTATAACCTACACTAACTTCGGACCTGGAAGAAGCATGGGACACACAGTAGCAGCTAAAAATATTGACGGTGTAAAAAACGCTCTTTCGATGACTATCCCACTCGGCACTGGAATACATCGCCGTATGGTTTATGTTGAACTTGAAGACAATGCCGACTTTTCTTGTGTAGAAAAAAACATTCTCTCTGACGATTATTTTGCTCATGATGAAACCCACGTCATTAAAGTTCCTTCTATCGAAGAACTTAACAATGTTGCTCACGGTGTTAACCTTATTCGAGCAGGTGTTAGTGGAAAAACTCACAACCAACGTTTTGAGTTCAATATGGAAATCGACAACCCTGCTTTAACTGGACAAGTGCTTGTTTCATGTGCGCGAGCTGCTGTGCGCCTTCGCGATGAAAAAAGATTTGGAAGTTACACTATGATTGAAATCCCACCTATTTATATGCTCCCTGGTGATGAGGAACAAATAATTAGAACCTTAGTCTAAATTATAGGTTTTCAAGAATATACTTTGCCAACTTATTATACAGATATGTTCGAGTGTTTCCTCCCATAATAAAATGGTTTTTATTTGGGAAGAAGAATTGATCGTAATCAACTCCATTTTCGTTCAGAGCCTTAACTAATTCCATTGCATTCTGAAAATGCACATTGTCATCTGCTGTACCGTGTATCAATAAATACTTGCCTTTCAAATTCTTAGCATAAGTGGTAGGCGAATTGAGATCATAACCATCTGGGTTTTCTTGTGGAGTTCTCATAAAACGTTCTGTGTAGATATTATCGTAATAGCGCCAATTTGTTACTGGAGCAACTGATATAGCCATCTTAAAAACTTCATTGCTTGTAAACATTGACAAAGCCGATAAATAACCACCAAAACTCCACCCCCAGATACCTATACGGCTTCCGTCAACGTATGAGAGAGTTTTCAGCCAGTTGGCAGCCGCAATCTGGTCCATCGCTTCATATTTCCCCATCTGTTGATAAATAACCTTCTTAAAAGCATCGCCTCGAGTAGCTGTTCCACGACCATCAAAACATACGGAAATATAGCCTTTTTGCGCCAACATCTGGTAAAAAGCTAAGTCCTGAGCCCCATTGTAAGCATTTTCCACTTGTTGAGAACCTGGACCACCGTAACAATTCATCATCACTGGATACTTCTTATTTGGGTCAAAGTTCGCAGGCTTCATCATCCAACCATATAATGTTACTCCATCTGGAGTTGTAAAACTTATAATTTCTCGTTTTGAAAAACTATAATCATTCATCATATTTTGAATTGCTTGGTTGTCGTTTAAAACACGTAATTCCTTACCAGATTTATCGTTAATAGTATATTTAGGTAGCGTATTTAAATTTGAATACTGCTTACGAAAATAGTTTCCATTTGGACAAAATTCTACACTATTCCAACCATCACCACTTGTAATAAGACGTTTTTTCTTTCCATCAAAACTTACAACATATAAATCTCTATTTAAAACTCCTGACTCGTTTGAAAGATAATAAATCTGCTTCTTTGCTTCATCAACAAATTGAACCTCGTTTACCTCCCACTCTCCTTGCGTTAACTGCTTTATCTCTCCTGCAAAAGAAACTTTGTATATGTGATTAAAACCACTTCTCTCTGAAGTAACAATCATTGATGAGTTATCTTTCAAAAAATAGTAATCATCAGTTACATCCAACCACTTGTCATTTACATCTGTATAAACTATGTCTTGATTTCGAGTTATTGTATTATATCTAATAAAATCCAATCTATTTTGATGACGATTCAACTTTAGAATTATAACATCGTTACTATTTGGAAGCCAATAGGTACGCGGAAAATAACAATTTGTATTATCTCCAAGATCGACTCTAACATTAGTGTTATTCGCTACATCATATATATATACCTCAACCAAAGAATTATCTTCACCAGCCTTAGGATATTTGTACTTAAACTCCTCAGGATAAAGTTCACCGTACATTGGCATAACAAACTCTTTTACTCTACTCTCATCAAAACGCAAATAAGCTATCTTCGTACCATCTGGCGACCAAGACGCAGCCTGCGACATATCTAGTTCTTCTTCATAAACCCAATCAGCAAATCCATTTAGAATATGATTTTGCTTGCCATCATTTGTTATTTGAACTATCTTGCCTGTGCTTAAATCTTGATAATAAAGATCGCAATCGCGGGCAAAAACAACCTTTGAACCATCTTGCGAAAGTTCTGCGAATCGTAAAAGATGTGCTGTATCAGAAATTGGAATAATAACCTTTCTATCAATATCATAAACATAATAGTGTGCTAATGAAGAACGTCTATATATACTTTCTAAATCAAAAGCTAATACTATCTTTTTCTCATCTTTTGAAAAAGAATAATCACTAATTTCTGAAATTTTTAGACGACCATTGCTGGATTCTGACAAATCATTATGCGACAAAATAACTCCTGATACCGAACCATCACTAAAGTTATGACGCTCAATGCCTGCTCTCTTCACAACTGTGTACTCATCGCTCTTAGGCATTGCGGTATATCCAGATACCCCACGTGGATAAAAATAGAATTTATCCCAGATGTCTTCTATTGTTATTGTTTTCTGAGCAAATAAGTAAACTGTTGACAATAACAACGCTAAAACTAACAAAAGATGCTTCTTCATACCAAATTATTTTTTTAAGCCGCGAAGATACGAAAATTCAGGATAAGATATTTGATTTTTTGAATGTAAAAATAATTAAATATTTATGCTGTATTAAATAAATTTTATATTTTTGCCATTGAAAACAAAAACAATATAAGCTATGTTAATAAGAACAAACAATTGTGCATTGATGGGCGTAACTGCCGTTCCTGTATTGGTTGAAGTAAGTGTGGATAATGGGATTGGGTTTCATCTTGTTGGGCTTCCCGACAGCGCGGTAAAAGAAAGTCAGCAAAGGATAGAAACAGCTCTAAAGATTTACAATTACAAAATTCCTGGCAGAAAGGTGGTGGTAAATTTAGCTCCAGCCGACATACGTAAAGAGGGTTCAGCCTACGACCTAACTCTTGCCATTGGAATACTCGCTGCTTCGGAACAGATTGCAGGTGGGGAACTTCTCGAAGACTACTACATTTTAGGAGAACTCTCTCTTGACGGAACTCTACAACCTATTCGCGGGGCTTTGCCTATAGCACTTGAAGCCAGAAAAAACAAAAAGAAAGGTGTTATATTACCTATTCAGAACGCTCGCGAAGCTGCTATTATGGACGGAATTGAAATTTATGGTGTATCAAATATCAAAGAAGTAATAGACTTTTTTGATAAAAATATCCCAATAGAACCTACAAAAATAGATATTTCACACGAATTTAGCGATAGTTTAAGAGATTATGAGTTCGATTTTTCAGATGTTAAAGGGCAAGTTAACATCAAACGTGCCATGGAAATTGCTGCGGCTGGAGGTCATAATGTTATTCTTATTGGTTCGCCTGGGTCAGGAAAAACTATGTTAGCAAAGCGTTTACCTTCTATTCTGCCACCTCTTTGCTTAGAGGAAGCATTAGAAACAACTAAAATACACTCAGTGGCTGGAAAAATGAGTCGTTATAAATCTATTGTATCAACACGACCTTTTCGCGCACCTCATCACACTATAAGCGATGTGGCACTCGTAGGCGGCGGCTCTCATCCACAACCTGGGGAAATTTCTCTCGCCCATAATGGTGTGCTTTTTCTTGATGAACTGCCTGAATTTAAACGACAAGTGTTAGAAGTTATGCGACAACCTTTAGAAGAAAGATGCGTTACTATTTCACGATCTAAATACACTGTTGAGTTCCCCTCTTCTTTTATGTTTATAGCCGCTATGAACCCTTGTCCTTGTGGAAATTACAACCACCCAACAATACAATGCACCTGTAAATCTTTCGAAATAATGCATTATATGAACAAAATTTCTGGTCCATTGATGGATAGAATCGATATTCATGTTGAAGTTGTTCCTGTAAGCCATGAAGAATTAGCCTCAAAAACTACTACTGAAAAAAGTGCTGATATAAGAAAACGTGTTGTTGCTGCCAGAAAAATCCAAAGGGATCGATTTGTCGGCAAAGATAAACTATTTTGCAACGCACAGATGAACAGCAAAATGGTTAGAGATTTTTGTATCATTGACAATGCTGGGCAACAGATTCTCAAAAATGCCATGGATAGACTCGGACTCTCAGCTCGAGCCTACGACCGCATCCTTAAGGTAGCCCGCACAATCGCCGACCTTGACGGCAGCTTGAACATCGAAATCGGCCACCTCAGCGAGGCCATCAATTTCCGGAATCTGGATCGCGACAATTGGGGGATGCGGTGATTTTGTTGCGAAAACATTTGCGGAAATCTATCGTTTCGCCCCTGTCGAGACATCTATTGCTGGTAACAAATGGCCCCTGTCGGGGCCAAAACTCTGTATGAAATGGGTACGTTTCCCAACAGGCCCCGACAGGGGCCAGAGCGCGACATTTTTGGAATGTATTGATGTATATGTCGATATTTTTGCTAAATTCGCGGCCAATTTTTTGATTTGGAAAGAACTATGGCAAAAATCAGTTAAGTATTAAATGTGTAAAAAACTTGTTGTGGTTTTGGCATCTTTTTTGTTGTGTTGCTACTCTGTATCAGCACAGAATAGTCGTGCAACCTTGTATGGCACTGTGAAAGACGCCAGTAATGGAGAATCTCTGTTTGGTGTGTATGTTGTGCTTAATAATATAACAACTACAGGAGATGTGCACGGGAGTGTTTCTAATGAATCTGGATACTACTCTGTTTCGGTAACTCCTGGAACTTATAAGGTTACTGTTAACTTTATGGGTTATAAAACAATAGTTGATACAATAAATCTTAGAACTAATACGCTACGTAAATTCGATCTTGAACCTATAGCGATTGAAGGCAACGAGGTTATAATTCAGGGAGAGAACTCTAATAATAATGTAAGCAGTGGCGAAGTTGGCAAATTGTCTATGTCTGTTGAAACCATCAAATCTTTACCCGCACTGATGGGGGAAGCAGACGTTCTTAAATCTGTGCAACTTCTTCCTGGCGTTCAGTCAGGTGGCGAAGGTAATTCTGGCTTCTATGTTCGTGGCAGCGGCACCGACCAAAATCTAATACTTCTTGATGAAGCCACTATCTATAATGCTAACCATCTGTTTGGATTTTTCTCGGTTTTCAATATCGACGCTGTAAAAAATATTGAAATGATTAAATCTGGAATGCCTGCCCATTACGGTGGTAGAGCTGCTTCAATACTTAATGTTACTCAAAAAGAAGGAAACCTTAAAAGATGGGAAATTGATGGAGGACTTGGGCTTATTTTTTCCCACCTTACCATTCAAGGACCTATCAAAAAGAATAAATCTTCGCTGCTTATCTCTGCTCGAAGAACCTATGCAGACATCCTTATTCAGCCTTTTCTAAAAAAAAACTCTCCACTTAAAGGCTCCGATTTCTTTTTCTACGACATAAATGCTAAATTTAACGTTATTATAAATGACCGCCATAGATTATATTTTGGAACATATTATGGACGAGACGTTTATGGCTTTAAGTCTAACTCAAAAAATACCGTAATGACTTTCAAATGGAGCAACGCGGCTGCTTCTGCTCGCTGGAATTATATCATTGGTAATCGATTATTTCTTAACACCTCTGCAACATTCAGTTACTACGATTTCGATACTGAAATGCGAATCCATCCTTATGCACTAAATATCACATCTGGCGTACGCGACTATGCCCTAAAAAGCATCTTAACTTGGCTCCCAAAAACCAATCATAATATAAAATTTGGATTCCACGAAACTTTTCACAATTGTATTCCTGGTCAATATGCTGTACAAGCTGGAGAAGGTGCTAACTTTAACCTACCACCCGCTCAACATTTCCTCGCTAACGAATTTAGTATCTTTGCTCACGATGACTATGATATAAATAAACACTGGAAACTTAATTTCGGACTAAGATACACTAACTTCGCACATATAGGTCCTTTTACAAGATATATTCTTAACTACTTTGGAAATACTGTTGATTCTGTAAAATACAACAATTTTTCTTTGATATCTCAATACAATAAAGTTGAACCAAGATTTTCGATCAGATGGCTTTTAGATTCTACATCCTCAATTAAGGCATCTGCTACTCTTAATTATCAATTTATGCATCAAGTTTCACTCGCTGGAATTTCTCTACCTACTGATGTTTGGATGCCATCAACAGACCTTATTAAACCTCAGACTGTTTTTCAGTACTCCCTCGGATTCTTTAAAAACTTTTATCACAATATGTTTGAAACTTACATTGATCTCTACTATAAACACATGTACAACCTTATTGAATATCGTGAAGGTATCAACATCAGTGATGTTACTCTAAATCCTGACCAAATGTATGTTTTTGGTAAAGGATTTTCTTGTGGTGCTGAGTTTTACATTAAAAAATCAAGAGGCAAATTCACTGGATTTATTGGCTATACCTTAGGTTTTACACGAAGACAATTTGATGAACTTAACGGCGGCAAACCATTTTGGGCAAAGTATGACAGACGACACGATGTGTCTATAAACCTTTCCTACGAAATACTACGTAATAAACTGAGTATCTCTGCTTTATGGGTTTATCAGTCGGGAAATACTATGACTGTTCCGCTCGGATACTATCTATACATGGGCTCTATTGTAACTGAATATAGCGATAGAAACGAATATAGAGTAAACCCTTATCATAGACTTGACCTATCGCTCGATTGGACAATCAAAAAGACTAAAAAGTTTGAAACTGGCCTTAACGTTTCTATCTATAATGTCTATAACAGACAGAATCCTTTCCTTGTATTTTTTGAAACCTCTGCCAACGCTGAAAGCGGAGATCTATCTAACTTTACTCTTCAAAATCACGCTTATCAAATGAGTCTTTTCCCTATTATCCCCTCAATAATGTGGACTTTTAGATTTTAACTAAAAATTACTCTAATATTTAAACCTTTTTATGTTCTTCAAAAACAATTTTATAATACTAAAGCATACATTTTTGATAATCATTGCTTTAAACATCTGCTTTTTTAACAACTCTTTTGCTCAAATAAATTATGATTCTGTGAATAAAATATCTCCTCTCGATTTTGGATTATTGGAAGCTTCAACAGATGCTATGAGATACGAAATATTGTATAAAACTCATTGTAAAGCTATAGAACTAAATCTTGATGTCGATTATTCTAAAATCGATTCTTTGACTATTGAAGTTACCGAAAATTCTGAATCTATCCCTTTGACCTCTAACAACAATTTTAATGGTTTAGAGTTGATAGTGAAAAATAATTCTAAAAAGCACTATCTCTTTGAAATGGTTCAAAACAAGTGGGATTCAGTAGATTTCGACAAAAACATTGTAGATGACGGCGACTTCTCCTCCATAAATGAAATTTCAGAAGGTGTTTGGTTATTGCAACTTGTAGATTTATTCCCTTGGGTGAAAAATAGAACTGGGCATAACTATGGAGCTATAAGAAAAGATATTTTACTTGTGAAAAACGGATACGCAGTAAACTCACCAATATCTTCATACTCAACTGATTCAACTAAACTTAAAACTTATTTTTGTAAAGCTGATGAAAAATTGAAAACAATTTCTAATCTTACATTTACACGCGATACGTCCTCAACACAAAAAACTTATTGTATTAAAGTTGATGGCATTAACAACCTAAAAATGAACAAAATCACAATCAATACGCCAAACACTCGCAATATGTATGCCGATGAAGCTATTTCTATCCTAAATAGTACTAATATTTTATTGGAAGACGTTACTATTAACGAAACTTATTCGCGAATATCTAATTATGGCTATGGCATTATGATGAATAACGTCTGGAATAGTGCTTTTGTTAGACTTAATGCTACTGCAAATTGGGGCATATTCGGCACCAATAATTTGAATCATACAACGTTAAGAAATTGCGACATAAACCGTTTTGATATTCATTGCTACGGACGCGATGCTTTTATTTACAACTGTAGGTTTTCTAAACTATACAATCAATTCTCTTCGATGTTTGGCTCTGTGGTCTTCGATAATTGTAGATTCTATGATTTTATCCCTGTTCTAATAGAACCCTCCTATAATGCATATACGGGCTTTGACATAATATTTAAAAACTGTACATTTGAGGCCTCTTCCTCTAATTATTTCTTAGTTTCTGCTGGATACCTCAATGAACAAGTAAATTCCCGCCCTGAACTATCTCCAAAATGCTGGCCAAATGTGAATATTCAAAATATGATTGTAAAAATAAAAGGATATGTTTCTAAAATAGTTCTCTTCAATCCAAAGGGCAAAGTATCTAATAAAGCAAAAGTTGACTACATTTCGAATATTAAAATTGATGGTCTTCGATTTATCTATTCTGATAATAACTTTTTGGCTGATTTTTACATTTCTAACTCTCCTATAATTTCTAACAATAAAATAACCTACGATTTTAAAAAAATAGAGTTAATTCCTAACGTAGATATAATGTTAAATCAATCTCAGAAAAAATTTAAATACCCTGGCAGTATTACTTTTAATCTTCATAGAAAAATTAATGATGAAATCAACATTTCTAATTCTCGCCTAAATTATAATAACAACTCCAATAGTCAACACAATATCAACTTTACAAATTGCCATATTGGAATGATAAGGTACAACTCAAAAAACAATAATACTAAAAGATATTATAATCGTTGCTCTTTATACCTTAACAATTCTGATGACGCAAGATATTATATTGATAATCACGCTATTTATGACAAATGTACTTTTATACCTTGCGATCCGAAGATGTTTATTAGTTTTTATGGCAATTCTAATGATGTTGTTATACAAAATTGTAAAACAACCCGCAAGGGAGTTCTTTTTTATCGCGGCAGACGCGACAATTCTGAACTGAACAACTTATCTATCAAAGGCTCCTCTAAATTATAATCAAAATGACTGGTGAGTTAAAAGATTATCTGATCCTTCTTGCTAACAAATACGAAACCAAAGAGTTTCTCTATGGTGATCCATCTTGGTTTATGCATCAAGTTAACGACTCTGACAATAAAGAAGTTATGGCTTTCATTGCCTCTATTCTCAGTTATGGTAGCAGAAAGCAATTTCTACCAAAAATTCAAATAATTCTTGATACAGCTGGTAATGATATTTACAATTGGATAAAAGAGGGTGCTTTTGAAGATTTTATTCCAAAAGATGAAAACAAATGCTTCTATAGATTGTATAATTTTGCAATGATGAACAATTTCTTCAGAATTTATCGCAAATTACTAAAAAACAATCACTCTATTGGTCGTTTTTTATATAAAAACAAAATTAACAACGGCCTTGATGCCATTAAATTTATTTGTAGTTTTTTCGCTTCTGAAGGAATTAGCGTAATTATCCCTAAAGATACTACCTCTGCATGCAAACGCTTATGTATGTTTCTTCGTTGGATGGTTCGCTCTAACTCCCCTGTTGACCTTGGTTTATGGTCTGATTTTATTGATCGTAAAACTTTAATTATTCCTTTAGATACACATGTTTTAAAACAAGCTAATAACCTACAACTAATAAAATCTCAAGTTGCCTCTATGTCTTCTGCACAAACTCTTACGAAAACTCTCGCAGAAGTCTTTCCTAACGATCCGTTGAAAGGAGATTTTGCTCTTTTTGGCTTAGGAGCCATCGATAACAAAAAAGGTACCTAACTTTTCAATTAGATACCTTTTTTCTAATAGTTTTCACTACGCTCCAATGTTCCGTCTTCGTTATAAAACTTCCACTCCCCTATTTTAACCCCATCTTTGTACACTCCTGTATATCTAACATTTCCATTGGAATAAAAGACTGTATAACGACCTTCCTCTTTGCCATTTTTATAATTAGCTTTCGTTTGAACTGTACCATCTGGAAAATAAGCATACCAAAGACCTTCGCGCTGGTTTGATTTTATATTTCCATCTATATATTTCTGCTCATTTTCGTAATAATGAGTTTCGTGTACAACCTCCGATGTGGCTCTACCATTGCTATCGATAGCATAATAGTAAACATCTCGAGGGGTTCCTAATTCATTATCATACGTTTTATGTTCAACGCGAGCATATACACTATCTACAAAATCTATCTCTGGAAAAATGTGCAAACTATCAATGAATGATTGCTCTTCAGCAAGTTTCTGTTTTTTATTTTCACATCCTTTTATTGAAGTAAAAATCAATCCTGCAGCTAAAAATCCTAAGCCGAGTACCAACAAAACAATATCAATGGTCTTTATTGAACTCTTTTGCCTTTCTGGAAAATTATTATCTTGATTACTCATAAAAATCTATTTTTTTTTCTTCTTAAAAGATTTATTAAGCTCTTCTAAAACTTCGTTAGTAATCTCGTGAGCTGGATCTGCATAAAGAAGTTGACCGCCTGTTTGATATGTAAAAATATAAGATGCATTATAGTGAGCATTAACACGTTTTGCGGCGGCATTTAACGAATCAGCTATAGTCTGTAAAGCACTCTGATAACGCAATTCTAATGACTCTAACGCTTGAGCATAATCGCTCTGTAAACGCACACTCTCCTCTTGAAGACTCTGCTGAGCAAATTGAGCTTGTTGCTGAGTTAAAGAGCCTGAAGCATAATTTCGTTCAAAATTTGCTGCTTTTTGTTCTAATGACTTTTGACGATTTTGAAATACAACGGCTTGCCTTTGCTTCTCAATATCAATACTATCTGTTAATATATGCACTAATTCATAGTTTTCATTTATAGAGTCTATATTTATATAAACAACTTCCCCTGTACCAACTTCTGCAATAGGATTTCTTGCAATAGTTTTATCTGATTTTGAGTTGTTAAAATGAAGGAAAAATAGAACAACAACGGCAACCAACAGAAGTACTTCTATAATCCAATGACAAACTGAAGAGTTACATTTGTTCTGAGTTGACGATGGACATGTAACGTTAGTTCTATCTTCTGATATTTGACCTATATTTTCATCCATTTTTGTATCTTCAACATTTATAAATCCTTGATTTTCGTTAAAATATTCTTCCATAATTTTATTCTTCAACTATAAATAAAAAAACAATAACATTTACTAATTTCCAACATCTGAGAGATATTTTATCCTCATAATTCTAATTTCATCTAAAGTGTATTCATCTTCTCCAAGTGCTTGAATAGCAGCTTCTGCTGAATCTGTATCTGCAGTTGAAAAATATTCTATAATATCTTCCTGGTGATAAGGTTCAATCTCTTCATTTATGTAATAAGAAATATCAATTTTCGCACCTGAAGCTACAATATGTTCTATTTCTGTGAGCAATTCATCCATATCCAAACCTTTGGCAATGGCAATATCTTCAAAACTAATTTTGTGATCAATACCTTGGATAATGAAAAGTTTGTTTGCAGACTTCTTTGCAACCGTTTTTAAGACAAAATCTTGTGGGCGATCTATCTCATTTTCTTCTACATATTTCTTAATAAGCTCTATAAAACGCCTACCATACTTCTGAGCTTTTCCTGGACCAACACCAACCACACGAGTCATCTCCTCCATCGTGATTGGATATTGAATACACATATCCTCCAATGAGGGATCTTGAAAAATAATAAACGGAGGTAAGTTTTCTTCTTTAGATATTGTCTTTCGTAAATCTTTCAAAAGACTAAAAAGAACTGTATCAAACGCATCTTCTACATTTCCAGACACAGGATCAACTTCCACTTCATCCTCATCTTCGTCGCCACTTTTCGGCTTTATAGCCATTATCGGATATGGATTAACCATATATTTTTTTCCATTATCTGTAAGTTTTAGCAATCCATAATTTTCTATATCTTTGATTACGAGATTATCAAAAATAGCTAATCTTACAATATTAGACCAGAATTTTTCATCGTAATCCATACCCTCACCAAACTGTTTTAACTTCTCATGATGAAATTTCAATATTGAAGTTGTTTTGTTACCGCAAATAATATCAACTATTTGATCTTCCTTAAACTGTTGTTTAACAGTTTGTACCACATCTAAGAAAAGTTGAACTTGTTCAGAGGCATCCATTTTAGGTTTTGGATGATTACAATTGTCACAGTTATGACAATTTTCTTCCTCGTAATTTTCTCCAAAGTAATGAAGAAGATGTTTTCTGCGACAATTAGAAGACTCAGCATAAGCTGCTGTTTCTGCGAGCAATTGCTTCACAATCTCTTGCTCTGAAACAGATTTTTTTGACGAAAATTTCTCCAATTTATTAAGATCTTTTTGGTCGTAAAAGGCTATGCATATTCCTTCACCATCGTCGCGGCCTGCACGGCCTGTTTCTTGATAATAACCTTCAAGACTCTTGGGCATATCATAATGTATCACAAATCTAACATCTGGCTTGTCTATTCCCATTCCAAAAGCAATAGTTGCAACAATAACATCAGCTTTTTCCATCAAGAAGTCGTCTTGATTTTGAACTCTTGTTTTAGAATCAAGTCCAGCATGATATGGTAATGCTCGAATACCGTTTTCTTGCAAAAGCACCGCCATTTCTTCAACTTTTTTACGACTCAAACAGTAAATAATACCAGATTTTCCAGGATGATTTTTTATGAATTTTACCACATCTTTATCGATATTTTTACTCTTTTCTCGAACTTCATAGTAAAGATTAGACCTATTAAATGAAGAAATAAACACTTCAGCCTTATCCATTCCTAAGTTTTTCTGTATATCACTTTGAACTTTTGGCGTAGCAGTAGCTGTTAAAGCAATTACAGGAACATCTTTACCTATTTGTTGAATAATATTACGAATATTTCTGTATTCTGGACGAAAATCATGCCCCCATTCTGAAATACAGTGCGCTTCGTCTATAGCATAAAACGATATATTTATATCTTGGAAGAATGAAACATTCTCTGCTTTGGTAAGAGACTCTGGAGCTACATAAAGTAATTTTGTCTTTCCTGATAACAAATCTTTCCTAACTTCGTTAATTTCTGCCTTATTTAGTGAAGAATTTAGAAAATGTGCTACCCCTATTTCTGTCCCGAAATTTCGTATTGCGTCAACTTGGTTTTTCATCAGTGCAATAAGAGGTGATATAACTATAGCAGTGCCTTCACTCATCAACGCGGGAAGCTGATAGCACATCGACTTTCCGCCACCTGTAGGCATAATAACAAAGCAATCTTTCCCTTTTAAGAGGGCCTTGATAATCTTTAATTGGTTACCCTTAAAAGTATCAAATCCGAAAAAATTCTTTAATGTTTTTTGAATCTCTTTGTCTGTAATTTTACCCATGAAAAAATCATTTTCTCTTGTTAAAAAAAGTACTCTTTTTACAAGAATTATTTAAGTACAAAGATATAAAAATTATTATATTTCATTATCTAAAAAATAAAATAGAAAAAATAATTTATCAACAGTAGAATGATAATAAAAACAAGAAGGATGACTGTTTTTTAGTCACCCTCCCTAAAACTTAAATTATGAAAAAGTAAATAAAATCTAAAACTCCCAAAGATCGCTCTCGAATGTACGAAGTTTGTTTGTTATTTGTTCGGAAGCTATACGCTGGTCGCGTGAATTTGATATATAATCTGCAATATCACGATCATAAACATTTGACTCCTTGTAAATCAAACTTGAAAAATCACGCTTCCATGTAATAAGATCGTCATAAGAGAGACGTTGTGCATTATTTTTTACATTGAAGACCTCTTGCTTAGCAAGATATGGTCTCAATTCATTGTAATAAATATACCCAACTTTCTTCTTAACTTTTTTACTTCCAACATCTTCTGGATCTTGCTCCACATCATCGTAATAAGAATTGGTATTAGTATTCTTTTCGTATTCGAGCATGGGTTCTATTGCAAGAATTTGACATCTAAACGTTGAATATTGCTTATCAAAATACCATATCTCTTTTATGTTATAAGAGATAATTTCTCTAGCTTCAAATTGTTGAATCAATTCTTGAGTACCAATTTCTTCCCCTGAATCAAGATCTATCTGAGCAATAGTTGAGACATTTGTAAGAATTCCTTGTAGCTCATCTCGAGAATAAGGAAGAGTACACATCTCATCCATATATAAAGGAAGAACATTATCAGTATTTTCTGGGTTTGAAAAATCTATTGCATCAAAAATAAGTTGACCAAGACTTCTCCATGTTCCTCGTGTTTCTGTTGGAAAATAAAGTGGATGGTTAACTTTCTCACGCAAGTCAATAGTGCGCCAAATTGTCCAGTAATAGATAACATCCGCTTGACGAACAGGAGGAAATGCTACTGGATCAGAAAAATCACCTACATCTACTTGTTGCCAAACTGTCTCTACTGGCTTACGCACAGGTTGTTCCAATGTACTTCCGCCTAATTCGTCATCTTGTGCAAACGTTAAAATAAAGGCGAATAGAAACGCTGATAATACTGCAAACTTTTTCATAATTTTATTTTTTATTTTATTTAATACGAACTGAGAATTCGTCTAAGGTTCGTGGTCCTGCTTCAGAAGAAACTTTAATATCACTTATATAGACAACTGTATTTGCTGGAGCTTTTTGAATTGCCATTTTAGCTTTATCAGTTAAGGCTCCTCCTTGGCAAACGATAGCTGGTTCTTCCACACCTTTAGATACAAGTATCACTCGGAATGATGTAACACTCCACTTCAAATCGTATGCAAAATCTTCTCCCATTGTAGCTCGAACTATAGGGTTAGCAAGCAATTCTGCTTTAGAACGTTTACCTCCACGAATATTAGCACCAAGAACGGCACGTGGATCTGGAACACGTTTTACACGAAATGTAGTGTTTCCTAAAGTTTTTGTTGATTCTCCAACTTTTGCAGCAACAGAAGCTTGTACTGTTTTTCCAATCAACGAAGTTGGTACAGATACATTGAACTTTCCGCCACCTTGAGATGCCGCTGAACAACCTGGAAATGAAACACTTAACTTATCAGCAGCAACAGGACCTGATACTGAAATAGGGTTAGCTATTCCTGCATACAACACGTTCATCTTATCAGCTGCTATTGTTGCTGAAGGCGAGAGAACCGTGTATTTGTCGCTAAAACCGTAATACTTAGGTTGTCCGTTAGGATCTAAAATTTTAATCAAACCCGCGTAACGTTGTTCTCCTGTTGCGCCTGTACCAATTTTCAATTTCACAAGTCCATTTTCTCCTTCAAGTTTAGTTGCCCCAGAAAGACCTTCCTCTGTAAGGGTATCAACACCCATTTTATAGTAAACCTCTGGTGTTTGTTTGGTATCGTATGCAGCAACGATGATATCAGCTTCATAAGCATCTCCTGAGAACACCATCTGAGATTTTGGAATTGAACGTCCACTAACTTGGTCGAACTTAAAGTCATCAGCACTGATAGAAGATTTTAAATAGTTGAGCATCATTGATTCAGCGTTTTTAACTTCACCAACCATTTTGTTCAACAATGTAACACTTGCAGCTGCAATAATGTGATCAAAATTGTGTTGTTCCCAAGATTCTTTGTGGGTATCCTTCCAATAAGTTGCATCTACATTAAGAGCCATACCTTTCTCAAGTCGTTCTTGATCTTCTTTCTTAGCTAATTTAAGAACGCTTTGCTTATACTTATTTATTTCCTCTTTCAGTTTTTTAGCATTGCCTTGTCTGATCATGAAATCTGTAGGAATGTCAAAGTTGTCTTTCTTTGTGATTGTGGCAACGGTTTTCAGTTTTTTAACAGTTTTTCCATCATCTGTTTTCACTTCTGCAAGAGAATCCCCATCCACTTCAAAAATAAGATCATTACGCATTTTTTCGATGAATCTCACCATAGCATCAGACTCTTTTTTAAGAATTTGAGCTTTTCCGTAAGCCTCCTCTACTTTTGCACCTAGAATCGTTTTTTGACCAATAAACCATTGATAATCGTTAGCATTTTGGTTTGCCGCTATATTTGTTGATGTTACCAAAGTATCATCAACAACCACAAAGGCGTTCAAGATTTCTGCTGACACATTCAATGCCAACATGGCGGTGTAAACCAAATACATCATCTGAATCATTTTCTGTCTCGGGGTTTCCGGACAATTTGTTGCACCCATATCTTATTTTAATTTAGTTAGAAATTTAGGTTAAAAAAGTCAGTTAATAAAACCACTATTTCATTGCAGCAAGCATATTGCCATAAACGCTGCTCAATTTAGATATGTTGTTGGTAAGTTTATCTAATTCTGTCTTAAAGTTAGATGTCTGTTCTAACGATTTAGATGTTTGTTCATAAGCAGAAGCTAATTGAGTAACAGCAGTTGTAGCTCTTTTAACGCTTTCGATATAAGATGCTGTTGCACCGCCATCTGTTTCAAGAGAAGCTGCAACTTTATCATATTTTAACGTAAGATTACGAACAGATTCAGAAGCTTTTTGTAAACTGCTTGTATAGTTGTCTGTAGATACAACTGCGTCAGATACTCCAGCTAATTTTTGTGCATTTTCGCTGAGATTACGCATACCTGCAGCAAGACTTTCCATCAATTCAGGGCCAATCTTAGCTTCATCTAACATTTTATCTAATGCTTGTGTTGAAGTAAGAGCATTATTTTTAATTTGTTGTCTTTTTTCACGACGTGAAAGTTTTTCGCTATTTTCGATTTCAATATCAGTACCAGTTGCCAACTCAGGATATACAAGAGCCCAGTTATACTCCACATGAAGAGGTTCAAAAGCTGAGAAGAAGAATATAATAGCTTCAATACCCATACCTAAGATAAGCATTATATCGGCACCAGGTAAGTGCAAAATTTTGAACAACGCACCGATAATTACCACGGAAGCACCCCAGCCATACAACTTGGCCATACCGTTTTTGTAACCTTTAGATCTTACTATTTGATCAATTTTACCCATTTGTTTGAATTTTTAGTTAATGATTTATGTTTATTAAAAATTTATTTCTGTTTTATTAGTAAACGTGAGAAGCACTCTTGCTCTTATTATCACCCTTTTGACGTCCCATATAAGATTGAACGTTTCTGAAACCTACGTATGATTTACATGTATCTTGATACTCGTATGTCCTCGCATAAACTGTTGTATAGTAACTAATATCTTTCCAAGAGCCTCCACGAATAACTTTTCTTTTTTTCATAGGAGAGTCGTCTTTTGTAGCATAATAACGATACTCAGGATTCATATCGTGTGTGAAATTTGTTGCAGACTTATCAAAAGCATCTTCGCACCATTCTGCAACGTTACCACTCATATCAAACAAACCCCAATCGTTTGGATGATAATGGGCTACGATGCTTGGATAGAAGTTGTCGTCGGCTATGTAGTTACCGCGTTGTGGTTTGAAGTTACTCAAGAAACATCCATTGCGATTTGTTGTATAAGGACCTCCCCAAGGGTAGGTAACTCCTGGATTTCCACCACGAGCTGCCCACTCCCATTCTGACTCTGTTGGTAAGCGGAATTCGTGTTCTTGTGCATATTCTTTAGTTGCTAACCAAGACATACGAAGTTGGGAACGCCAACTTGAGAACGCTTTTGCTTGACGCCAGCTGACTCCCACTACAGGATAATTGTCGTACTGAGGATTTTGAAAATAATTCAAAACCATCGGTTCGTTGTATGAATATACAAAGTCGTGAGCCCAGCATAACGTATCTGGATAGATATTGACAACTTCGTGTTTTATAAATCTTTGTGAACCATTGCCAAGACTACTTGGACGATTAGAATAGATACCGCCAAGATCACTTCCTTCTTTATCAAATTCTTTGTATGAAGCTCCAAAATTTTCTGGGTCTTTTGGATCTCTATAATTTCTATAATCGAACCACCAATATTCGTAATTAAGCATGGAAACATTCAAGCGTTTTCCTTGATAATGGTAGAAACGGGTGTTCATTTTATTGAAAAGCGGAGATAACGCTGATTGAACTTCTTCATTATCAGAATCCCAAGGGATTTTTTCTTTCCAGTTAATTAACTTAGGTTCTATTATTTCACCTTCATTTTCTCCTTTTGTATATTTTAGGTAGTGACCATATTTCTCAGCTTCAGCAACTTCTGCATCACCAAGCATAACGTGGGCTATAGAGTCTCGTACCCAATATACAAATTGACGGTACTCATTATTTGTGATTTCAGTTTCGTCCATCCAAAAGGCCACAACCGAAACGTTCTTCGCTTGATGATTCATCGCAAAGGGAACGTCTTGATCTCCTGCTCCCATCAGATAGTGTCCTGCAGGAATATATACCATTCCGTATGGATCAAGGTCGAGAACATCTGGTCGGTCTTTAACACCTACTAATTGTCCGTCTCCTGTATTTTTACACGACACCGACAAAACTAAAACCGCTGCAAGAAAAATAATTACCCGTTTCATATTCTTGTTATTTTAATTATTATCAAATTTATTAACGTTCAAATGTTAATTTTAGTATCTATTCTTATAAATATATCTTGAATTTCCGTATCCAGAGAATACTTCTGGTTTAAAAATATCGAAGCAATAACGCACAACCACCTCAACGTCACCAAAACTTCTATGCTTCTTATATCCTAAGGAATTGGCAGTAAATCCATACGCAATACCAACATCAAGTCCTTTCAAATATACATTAGAAGAATTGTAGAATGGGCGTGCGCCAAACGTGAGCGAAATAGCATCTTGTAAGCGATATCCTATACCTCCCCAATAAACTCCATTATAACGCGCTAACAACAAAATGTCCCACTGAAACTTTTTATAATCTGTTTTTATTAATGTTTGAGGTAATATCTCCCAGTTTGGATTAAAAGGTAAAATCCATGTGTAACCACCGTGAAGATACAGTTGTGAAGACCTACGAGGACCTCTCTCTCCTGAAACACGAAGTACTTGATTTTTATCTAAAAGTGCTGCTATTTGAGTGATTCCTGCACCAACATACCAATTTTCAGCTTTATAAAATAGACCAAAATTAAAGTCTATATCCAACACCGACTCGCTCAAATTTTGTAAAGTAGGATCACCCTCCGTTGTTGGACGAAAGTTTTTATTTTCTATAGATTGATTGAGTAATGAAACTTGCGCTCCAATTCCTAATGACCCTCCTCCAATTCGCAGTTTGTAAGAATATCCAAACTTAAATCCAGTATTTTTATAAAATCCTAACTGATCGCGAACCAACGTTAATCCTAATGAACCATGCAACTTTTTAAGATATGATTCAATGCTAAATAAGAAATCTTGTGGAGCAGTACGAAATAGGGAATCTGTGCTTTTCATAGAGGAAGCATCTCCCCAACCCATATATTTATTGTTATAGTCAGCTGTAAAACACAATGTGTTACTTTGCTCTCCGATACCTCCTGCATTATAATAGGAAGTAACCCACGGAAAAAAAGTAAATTGCGCGTCGTCTTGAGCGAAGCTAAACCCTGAAATTAACATCGCCAAGAACATTACAACTCCTATCTTTCGTACTTGTTTTATCATATCTCGAACATTTTGAATTCTAATATAAATACCTAACAATCAAAACGTTACATAACACATTTGCATTCTTATAAAAATACGTTAAATTCTTCTACGTTATAGAATTGCAAAAAGTTACACAACTTTTCTTACTTCATTTTTTTGAAGTGCCAAAAATAGCATATTTTTCTTTACTATAACTATCTATGAAAAGACAAAATAAAAAAAAATATAAACAATATACTTATTTTATTGATTTTTAGATATTTACACAAAACAAACACTGTATCTTATTGTAAATAAATGATTTAACTAAAACAGTGCATTAATTGTAACGTTTCCCGAGTGAACAACTTTGTGCTTTGGTACCGCACGACCTGAGTAAATAAAGGCTAATTGAAGATATTCTGTAATGGAAAATTTAAAATCTGCATCCCAAATTAAATTTCTACCAATTGAGAGCCCATTCAACATATTGTAAGAAATCGCAGAGTTTTCTCCTGCATAACCTGATATATCAACGTATTGGGTTTGGATTTGCAGTAACCCCTTGTTTTTCAATCTATACGAGTAAGAAAGTTGAATTTGGAATGTATTTATCTTTTCTTTTCCTCTTAAATTTTTTAACATTAAGTAGCCTCCTGATAACACAGTATTATGTATATTGTTTATCTGCAATCTAAATTCTTGTTCTATGTTGTAACATTCTATCACGAAATTGCGACTTAGGAAAGATGAAGTATTACTTGTTTGTTTGTATCTAAAAATTGATTGTATAAAAAGTTGCTCTATAGGCAGACTTTTTAGTGTAACTTCTTGCATTTCAACAACACTGTTCTCAAAACCATAATATAGAAATTGTTTGTTGATATTTCTTTGAACCATAAACTCAAATGCAAATTTTGAGGAATTGTCGTTAAATGATAAATTATTCGACAAATATGATGTTTGTGCAATAACGTTGGAATCGTTATCTTTTAATGATATTGGAATTAGTTTTTGTGAAAGGTGCTTAAGATTAGTACGAAAATTTGTTGAATTCGAAAATCTTGACACAAACTTCCTAAACCCAGATTTATTATGCCAAACAACTGCTGGGCGAATTAAAATGCTCTGTGAAAAGGTACCGTTGTATGTATTTAAGTATTCATTATTGGCAATCCAAACTTTTATATACTCTGCCTGATCTTGAAAAACTGCAAGTTCAAACTCTTCTATCTCTTCTATTCCGTTGTTGTTATAATCGTTCCAAATATGCGTACCTTGACCTTTCGCTACCTTTAAGTATGTAAATATTTTCTTTTGCTCCATTCCACTCCCAGCTTCATAATAGGTATTTAAAATTATAACATTCTTAAAAAATCGTCCAGTATAAGACAGATTACCTACAAAATAGTGCTCCCCTGAAGCATTTTTTAATGTATCGTAAAAAGTTTGGTATCTGTAAATAATATTTGTTTGAAAAGATTGATTTTTAACTCTTTGAAGGTTGAATTGTGTTTTTGCCTCGTGAATCTGCGTGTTTTTATAAAAATCAATAAGATTTGGTAAAAAATCTACTCTATTCCGATATTGTATAGAAAAATTAGCAATAGATATACTGCTATTTTTCAGTATTGTAGTAAAATCATTAAAAAAATAACCATTTGCTCTTAATAATAAATTATAATTATCAAGAAACTTATTATATTCTAAAAGATTTTCAATTCCTACGGAAAATTTCCCAATATCTTCAGATAGATTAAGATAAGATGTGAGATAACGTGTTTTTTGTATAGAATCAGAAGAGATTAAAAAACTTGTTTTGGATTTTAGATTTAAATATTTCCATTTATCGGAAGTAACTATCTCATTTCTAAGACCTTTAGAATTATTTGGGCGTAATAAAAAATTCAAAGAGTAACTAATATCATGTATTTTTGATTTTGAAACTTTTAGAAGTGAATTCAAAAGCCATTCTGATGTAGCAGTTGAATAATCTGCCGCAAGGTTAAAGTCGCGAGCAAATTCAATGTCTCTGAAAGACTCAAAAGGAGCGAAATTTTTATGTACAAACTGTAGCGAAATTGAAGAAAATAAAAACCACGGAACAGAATCTCTTTTATAATAAAATTGTTCTAAATTATTAGCAAGTAAGTTATAAGAAATTCCCAGATCATCTTTTTCATCTAACTTCGAAAAGAGATTTTTATCACAATGAGAAAAAGCAACTTCTCCTTTAAGATTCGTATTGGGACGAAATTTTGTATCAAAACTAAATGCAAGCATTTGCTGTGTTGAAGGAGGAGTAAGCGATAATGCCGCTTCGTAATCGCCTTGAGGAACACCATTTATTGGCGCGACCCATTCAAATACACGCCCATTAATATTATTATTCTTTAATCTATAATTACCATTATTTGCGCCTACATAAGAAAAAGAGGGAGAATATATATCTTCTTCTGAAAGTGTAAACTTATATATTGTATATATAATATTATTGTGTAAAGTATCATATTTTTTATAATGAACTTGATTGGGCAAAAATGACACTTGTTCAAAAAAGTTATAGAGATAATTGGAAGAGTTATCGCCAGCATTAGATAGAAACATTTTGTGATTGTTCGATAATTCTGGTTGTATAGACTGATTTTTCATATCTTGTTCATGGAAGAAATTGACACAAAATATTGTTGAGAATTTACCTTTGGCTTCTAATTCATTATTTGAAAAAATCCCATAACGTACAAAATGTCTATCTGAATATTCAAACTCAACAACAAATCTCTTCTCTTTTGTAACAAGAATTTTGGGAGTAAAAGTAATCTCAGAGGTATTATAATCAATAGTGTAGTCGTTATCTTGCCCTCGCGTTAACTGCCGACCGTCGAGATAAACTCTTTCAGAGCCAGCAACGATAGACATTGATATTTCATTATTATTTCCATAAAGTCTATAAGGTCCTTGAACTCCGTTTTGAACATTAAGATTTTGTCGCGAAAACTTACCTTTTGCAACACCTCCGCCGAAAGAATTTTTTATCTTAACTTTTTCTTTGTCAACAGACTTAACATTCGCCTGAAGTCCCAAAAAATTTCTATTAAATTTTAAAAAGTCATCATTTGAAAAATTTTCAATAATATCGCCAGCTTTAATTTCTGCTCTATCGGCTATCTTTAATGTAATAAAAATACTATTTATATCTTGTATAAATTGAGTATTTCCTTCTGGTTGAATAGGTATATTTTTATCTGAGATAGAGGCTATCACTTCAATATTTTCTGACAATTTTCCCGACATTTGTAAATTAAGCGAAGAATTCAGAACTATATCTTGGTTCGTTCCTGTAGATATTCCACGTGAGATATAGCCATTAGTTTGTAGTTTGTGAGTTGAAAATGCATCTCTAAAAGATACAATAGGAATATCAACCGTTTGGTGAACTGAACGGCGAGGTTCAATTATTGATGGTGATTTATGAAAAATAGATTTAGAATAATCGGCAGAGAGTGTTATATATTCTACAACGACAGACTTTTGCAGAAGATTTGTATCAATGATAAAAATAGTAGCCGAAATTGGGTCCAAAAGATATTGGAAATTAGTAACATTATGAATTTTAAAAGATTGAGGAAGAATGGAAAGCGTATCAAATTTTAGTATTAAAGTATCAACATAAATATTTTTTTGGCGAAAGGTATTTTTATCGTACTGCGCCACAGAGCGCAGACTTAGCAGCAAAATCAGGAAGCAGAATATGTATCTGAATTTTTTTTTCATCCAAAAAGTTAAACAAATATAGTTGCAAAGATAACTCACTTTTCGTAAAAATCGTATTTTTGCCAAAATTTTTTGGCATGTATAACATCGAAGATATCACAAAGAAAGACACCCGTTCGGGATTTGGCGACGGCTTGGTAGAAGCTGCTGCAAGTAATAATAAAATTTTCGCTCTTACCGCTGACGTTACAGGAAGCGTTAAGATGGGGGATTTTAAAACTGCTCACCCTGAGCGTTTCATTCAAACAGGTATTGCTGAGGCTAATATGATTGGTATCTCTGCTGGATTAGCATTAAGCGGTAAAATTCCTTTTGCAAGCGCATTCGCAGGGTTTATTTCTGGTAGGGTATATGACCAAATCAGAATGACTGTTGCCTATTCCAACCTAAACGTCAAAATTTGCGCATCACACTCTGGAATAACAGTGGGAGAAGATGGTGCAACTCACCAAATGATAGAGGATTTAGGACTTATGAGAATGTTGCCTAATATGGTGGTGCTAAGTCCTTGTGATTATAATGAAACTAAGCAAGCCACCATTGCAGCGGCAAACTATAACGGTCCTGTTTATTTGCGTTTTGGACGTCCTTCTGTACCTAATTTCACCCCTGCAGACAAACCATTCATTATTGGAAAGGCTGATATTTTAGAAGAAGGTAATGATGTTACAATTGTTGCAACAGGACATCTTGTATTTCCAGCTCTTCAGGCTGCCCACGCACTTGCTAAAGAAAATATTCACGCTGAAGTTATAAATTTGGCTACTATTAAACCGCTTGATGAAGAGACTATTCTAAACAGCGTTAAGAAAACCAGGTGTGTGGTAACTGCTGAAGAACATCTCTTAAATGGCGGTATGGGTGAGGCTATTTGCCAATGCTTGAGTCGCAACTACCCCACCCCAATTGAAATGATTGGCATCGACAACCGTTTCGGAGAGAGCGGCACCCCCGAAGAACTTATGGCTTTCTTTGGTCTTGACAAAGAACACATTATGGCTGCTTGTAAAAAAGCTATCAATAGAAAATAAACACCTATGCCAGAAATTACCGACGAATTCATACTCTCTCTTTTCAATAATGAAGCTACCAAAGAGAAAGCTTTTGAACTCCTTCTTAAGAAATATCAGAAGCACATTTACTATAGTGCTCGTCGCATAACAACCATTCACGAAGATGCTGACGATGTAAGCCAAAACGTTTGCATTAAAATATGGAAAAATCTTGATAAATTTAGAAACGAATCAAGTCTAAAAACCTGGATTTCAAGAATTTGTATCAACGAAGCTCTTTCGTATATTGAAAAGAAAAAACGCTTATTAAATCTATCTGATGATAGTTACACCGACTTCCTATTAGTTACTCACGCTGACACTAACACACTTACTCCAAATCAGATAGAACAAATCCTTCAAGAGGAAATCATAAAATTACCTCCAAAACAACGTGCTGTATTCACAATGAGGTATTATGATGAAACTCCTTATGCTGAGATGTCGGAAATTTTCAACACCTCTGAAAGTGCGCTCAAAGCTTCTTATCATTTTGCTGCAGAAAAAATTAAAAAAAATATTTCTGAGCGTTTAACCTTTTAATTTATCCGTAGTCAACAAAAAGTGAATTTTATTAAAAATGATTGATTTAGAAAATATAAATAAGACCGAAAGCTACAATATTCCTGAAAGGTACTTTGAAGAATTTCCAGGAAGGGTTATACAAAGAATTGAGAAAGACAAGATCAAACGTAAAACTTGGATTTTATCAGGCATTGCTGCTGTTGCTACCTTAGCTATAGCTGCTACTGTTTTTTTTACTTACAACACAAACAATGATTCTCAAATAATTGCTGAACAAACTAAAGAAATAGCCGTTAGCGATGAGGAACTTCTGGAATCACTCGCAACTGAATATTATAGCGAGGAACTTGCTATGATGGATTTCTATTCATTAGATTATTAATCGAAAAAAAATACAAAATGAAAAAATCAGTTTTAGTATCAATATTGATTTTATTAGGATTTTCAATCACTATCTTTGCTCAAGAGAAGTCTATTAATAAGATTCAAGAGAGAATCGCATATATGAAAAGTAACCTAACCTTATCTGGAGGTGAAAACAACTCATTTTGGGGCATTTACGAGCAATATCTCAACGAAGAGATTAAAATCATGGAAACTTACAAGAAAAATCTTGCTAAGCAGGGTATCAATTTAGGAATTTCTGGTACAAATAAAGAAGTTATAGCTAATCTGAGTGAAAAACAGATTGGCTATATGCAAGATCAAAAGTTTGAGCTTAGAAAGAACCTTCTCAACCTTGAAACTACTTATCACAAAAAGTATAAAACAATTCTTTCACCACGGCATCTCCAAGATTTTTACAACTTAGAATACAAATATAAGAAAGAGTTAACAAAGAAAAAGAAAGAGCTTAAAAACAATGAACCTGCAAGTCCTGTAAATGCAGGAAAGAAACCGAGATAAAAAAAGAGTGCTTTTGCACTCTTTTTTTATGCATCAACATTAATTACGCAGCGTACTTGCTTAAACTGTTGGAGAGCTTTGAACTGATGAATTATAGCAGCGATGATTTGTTTTTTAGCTGTTGAAATAGAATCTTTACCTATCTTTATCCAAAAATCCACCAAATAATAATTTTGAACCCGCGCCACAAGCGGAGTGGCAGGACCAGTAACCATATTTGCAAACTGTGCTCGCAAAGGGTTTTTTAAATAATCAGCCGCTACGTTAAGTAACTCCTCATCTGTATGTTTCAACGTTATTTTAATCATCCTTGTAATTGGTGGTAGCATAAATTTTTTACGTTCAACAATTTGCGAAGTAAACATCGCGGCGTAATCATTAGATTCAACAAACTTTAAGGCTGGATGATTTGGCTGAAAAGTTTGAATAACGACTTTTCCTGGGACATCTTTTCTTCCTGCTCGTCCACTAACTTGAGAGATAAGTTGAAAAGCTCGTTCAAAAGCACGGAAGTCTGGAAACGATAGCATAGAATCAGCATTTAGAATTCCAACAACACTTACTCTATCGAAATCTAAACCCTTAGTAACCATTTGTGTTCCCACTAAAATATCTGTTTTTTTCTGTTCAAAATCAGAAATTATTTGTTGATAAGCATTTTTTGAACGCGTTGTATCTAAATCCATGCGAACAATACGAGCATTTGGAAACAATTCAGCTAAGGTATCTTCAACCTGTTCAGTGCCAAATCCTACCATTTCAATATCACGACTTTGGCATACAGGACAAAGGTGAGGAACATCTATAGCATAACCACAATAGTGGCACTTTAGAAGATTAGTTTTTTTATGATAAGTTAGAGTAACATCGCAATATTTACAAGTAGGCATAGATTCGCAACTGTGGCAAATCATACGAACAGAGTAGCCTCTGCGATTTTGAAATAGAATCACTTGCTCTTGTTTTTCAAGAGCTTCGGAAATCATATCCAATAAGAAAGTAGAAAAAATTCCACTTACTTCCTTTCTTTTAACTGCCAAGTTCATATTTACAGTATAAATTTCAGGAAGTTTGCTATCAGAGTATCTTTGAAACAACTGCACAAGAGCATATTTTCCCTGTTGTGCATTAAAATAACTCTCAATCGAAGGGGTTGCTGTACCTAAGAGGGTTTTTGCTTTATGAATTTTTGAAAGAACTACTGCTGTGTCGCGTGCTTGGTAGCGCGGTGCAGGATCTACTTGCTTAAAAGAGCCATCATGTTCTTCATCAACAATTATCAAACCAAGATTGGAAAAAGGTAATAAAAGAGCCGATCTTGTACCCAAAATTAATCTATATTTTTGCTCTTTAGCGCCATTATTTCCTGCTAAAATTCTTTGCCAGATCTCAACTCGCTCATATTCATTAAATTTAGAATGATAAACTCCTACATCATCTCCAAAATATTTTCTAAGACGATTCACAATTTGAGATGTTAGTGCTATTTCAGGAAGAAGATATAAAACTTGTTTATTCTTTCTAAGCTCTTCTTCTATCAGCTTCATATAAATCTCTGTTTTACCACTTCCCGTTACTCCATGCAACAACACAACATCTCTGTTCTCAAAATTGGATTTTATTTCTTCAAAAGCTCTACTCTGAGGCTCTGAAAGCACTATTTCATCTCTATTTTCAAAAGAATAATCTTTTAAACGTGAAATTACTTTTTCTTCTGATATAAGAATCTGCTTTTTGAGTAGAGTATTTAACGAATTTTGATTTATCGAATCGTTATTTATTAAAGTATGTTTAGAAATTTTAGCTTTGAAATCATACTTACCATTAGTTTTGGTTGACATTATAAAAGCGAGAAGAGTATCAGCTTGTTGTGCGGTTTGTGATTTAGCATTTAATTTATCAAGAAGCAACATAAAAGAATCTTCTGTATTGTAACTCTCTGACAAATATACAAATAGTTCTTTTTTAGGTTTATATGGATTTTTTATTTCTTCATCTGTAATAATAACTTTCTTATCTACAAGAGATTTAATAACTGGCATAATTTTAGCCAGCTGAAGACGTTTACTAATCTCATTTACAGAAATTTGTACTTTATTTGCAAGCAGTTCTACAACGTTAATTTCTATAGGAGAGAGCACAGATATATCGCCATCGAAATTAGGATTTATAGTTACGATGGTTTCACCTGCGAGGCGCAGTGCTGATGGCATAGAAGCAACCATAACTTCGCTCAGTGAACACATATAATATTGCGAAATCCAATTCCAAAGCCTAAACTGACCCGTAGATATAACAGGCGAATCGTCTATAACGTCAAGTATATACTTAGCTACAACTTGCTTTGGTGGATTTTCGTGAACTTTTTCAACTATAGCCGAGTAGAGTTTGTTGCGTCCAAATGGAACGATCACGCGCACACCAAAAGCCACTCTATTGTTCAATTCTTGCGGCACTCGATATGTAAAGGTTGTCTCAAGTGGCAATGGCAAGATTACATCAACAAAAAAAGTGCGCATTATTGTGTTAAAATTTATTTGGGACTATCTCATTATCAATAATTTCCAAAAATTGTAAATTAACATTCTCATATCCTCCATTTGGAAACTTATCGAAAGATAATGGAAAAGCTATTGGATTCAATTTTACCCTATCAATATCCTTATCATTTATCAGATATTCTACAAAGAAACGAGTTATATCATAACCTTGATATGCAAAATTTTTCAACATCGGTGGCACACCAAAACGATGAGTATATTCATAATTAAAAACTTTTGTCTCCTCATTATTAAAATCAATGTAGTAATTAGAAAAGAAATGTAAGTTCAACTCTGAATAGTACTCTATATCATAAGTTTTAGACTCTAACCAAGATTCTGGTATGATGAAAGTTATATTAGAATTTTTAGCGTTATACTTCAAACTTTGTGATATTATCAAACTTTTTGCCGAATTGTCATCAAAACAGAGAATGATGTGTTTTTTTTCAGGTTTCACGCGTAACAACAGAGATGAGATATTTGAAGTTGAGAAATAAGGGACACCATTTTCTTCAAAGTATCTCCTACAAATGCGCCAACTTTTATTATTTGAATTAGAATCTTCATATACGAGGATAGGAAGAGATTGATTTTGTTCTGCGAGAAACGAAATCATGGCTGGTTGCTGATTTTCTGAAGCTATTAGCTTAAATACAAATTCATTATTCTCAATAATATCATGACGAGAAGTAAAAGGATTTACAATCGGTATTCTATACTCTTTTGCATATTGCGAAGCTATGGTGAATAAACGGCTATAAAAAGGTCCGACAATCAAGTCTACATCACTCATAACATCTTGATCATCAAGAATATTACGTAATTTATTTTCATCATTAGAAATATCTCTTACAACAACATTTATTGATACTCCTTTTTTTTCAACATACTCTTCTATAGCCATTTGTGATCCATTCCAAAATCCCATAAGTCCGTAAGACTTAACATGTTCCATTTCCTCAGAACTCTTCAAAAACTTTTGTTCGTAACCATCTGATTCAAAGGGAATCAAATATAGTATTGTAAATGATTTTTGGGCAAACAATTGGAATATTGTTGCAAAAATTACAACTATAACGAATAGTCTCTTACTCATTTTAATAAGATTTAGTATAAAAATCTATCAAGAACCGTTTTACACAAGTTCTTCATTTCTTCATGATAACCATCGAGAAATTTGCCTGTTACGCGGTTAGCGATAATAAGACAAACCGTAAGAGGTTCATGTCCAAGAATATTGCTAAGACCATAGATAGCAGAACATTCCATCTCCATATTAGAAATTTTAAGGTCCTGATACTCAAAATCTTCAATTTTTCTATTAAGTTCTGGGAACATCAACTTAGCGCGTACTTGGCGACCTTGCGGTCCAAAGAAACCAGGGGCACTAATCGTAATGCCTTGGCGCATATCAAAAGCTATTTTATTAAGTAAAAATGAAGAAGCAGGAGTACAATAAGGGTGTGGCAATCTGATATTCCAATTTGTCTGTTCTATAAAAGCATTCACAACCTCATCATTTGATATGTTTTTATAATCATAAAATTGTAAAACTCCGTCAATACCGAATCCCCAAGAAGAGGCTACGTAATCACCAACTTCAATATCAGATTGCAGAGCACCAGAAGTTCCTATGCGCACAATATTAAGGGTTTTATGAATATCGTTTTCAGTTCTGTTTTTAAGATTTATATTTGCTACGGCGTCAAGTTCTGTGAGAACAATATCAATATTATCGGTTCCCATACCCGTAGAAATCACAGATATACGTTTTCCTTTGTAATTACCAGTATGAGTAATAATCTCACGATTTTGTTTCTCCACTTCAATATTATCAAACATTGAAGAAACCAAATTAACTCTGCCAGGGTCTCCGACAAGGATAACATTATCAGCCAATTCTTCAGGATGAAGATTAAGATGGTAAATTGCTCCATCTGAAGCAAGTGGCAACTCTGAAGATAATATCTCTTTTTTCATTTTAAACATTTTATTCAAAAGTGCAAAATTACAAAATATTATTGTAGGGTAAAACTATTTTGCAAATTCTTTAATGTAATAGGCTTTAACAATAATTTATTATTTTTGCCACAATTATTTTTTTAAACCGTTATAAGAACATGAAACCGAGAGTAAGATTTGCACCAAGTCCAACTGGACCACTTCATATAGGAGGTGTTCGTACCGCATTATACAACTATTTGTTCGCAAAACAACATGGTGGAACTTTCATATTACGTATAGAAGATACAGATCAAACGCGATTTGTTGAGGGAGCTGAAGCATACATTATTGAATCTTTTCAATGGTTAGGATTAAAATTCGACGAAGGCGTAGGCATCGGTGGTAACTTTGGGCCATACAAACAATCTGAAAGAAAAGAAATTTACAAACCATACGCAGAGCAACTTATAGCTAACGGCTGGGCTTATTACGCGTTCGACACTCCTGAATCATTAGACACTAAACGAAAAGAGGCAGAATCACAGAAAAAGACTTTTCAATACGATGCTTCCACTCGTTCACAGATGGAAAACTCCCTTACATTGCCAGAGAATGAAGTTCAGCGCAGAATCTCATCTGGTGAGCAATTTGTTATTCGTTTCAAATATCCTGAAAACACAGATATTCCTGTTCACGATCTTATCCGCGGAAATGTTATTATAAACTCCAATTTATTAGACGACAAAGTGTTATACAAATCTGATGGGATGCCAACATACCATTTGGCAAATATTGTTGACGACCATCTTATGGAGATTACACACGTTATTCGCGGTGAAGAGTGGCTACCGTCTGCACCACTGCACATAATGCTTTACAAAGCTTTCGGATGGGATGCACCACAATTTGCGCACTTACCTCTACTGCTCAAACCTGATGGAAACGGTAAACTCAGTAAACGCGATGGTGACCGTCTCGGATTCCCTGTTTTTCCTTTGCTATGGAATGATCCCAAGAGCGGTGAAACTTCCTCTGGATACAGAGAAAGCGGCTACCTCCCCGAAGCTGTCATCAACATGTTGGCACTTCTCGGATGGAACCCTGGTACTGAACAAGAAATATTCTCACTCGAAGAATTAGTAAATCTTTTCTCTCTTGAAAAAATCAGCAAATCTGGTGCAAAATTTTCATTAGATAAAGCTAAGTGGTTCAACCACGAGTACTTGCAAGTGAAAACCGCTGACCAACTATACCCACTTATCGAAAATGTATTAACTACTAAAGGTATTACCTCTACAAAAGAATATACTATAAAGGTTTTAGAACTTATCAAAGAGCGTCTTAATTTTACAAACGACTTCTGGGAACAATCCGACTATTTCTTTGTGGCACCAAAAGAGTACAATGCTCAAGATTTAAAAAAGCGTTGGAAAGATGGTACAGGTGAAAAATTGCGAGTTATAGACAGGTTGTTACAACAGGATTCTGCATTTGATAAACAGGCAGCGCACGACAGAGTTATGGAACATATTAAAGCTAACGAATGGAATATGGGACAGGTGTTAAACAGTTTACGTATAGCCATTGTTGGTGCTGCCAAAGGTCCTGAACTTTTCACAATGATTGAGCTAATAGGCACCGCCGAAGTTCATCAAAGAATTGAAACAATAATTCAAAAAATTGAAAATTAATATATTATGAAACCAATATTTCCTATAATTCTGATTGTTTTTACAACTCTCTTTGCATTTTCTCAGAACAATAAAATTTCAACAACTTCGCTGAATGGCACTAATGTTGACACCGTTTTAAAATGCCATTTAGCAGGTGAAGGTGTTGAGATTTATGGTGGACGTTTCAACAACAATACTGGAAATATTCAGAGTTCAAATATTGGTCTTTTCAATAGAAATAACGCAAACTTTGCATTTAACAAAGGTATTTACATGGTAACTGGAGGTAGTTACAATGATGGAGATAACAATTTCACTTCTCAAAATTTGTCAAATATTGTGAGTTTAGGAGATGGAAGGGGGGCAGCGTTGGATTTTTATTTTCTTGCATACGCAGATACTTTCGCTTTTAATTATATTTTCGCTTCTGAGGAATACACCAACTATACGTGTAGTAACTATAACGATGTATTCGCATTTATCTTGGAAGGATGGGATCCTGTAACTATTGTACAAACCACTAAGAATGTTGCCATTGTCCCTACTACTATCACCGCCGCAAATCCTATTGGACTTCCAGTGTCAATTAACACAATAAATGGCGGATGTAGCGGTTGGAACACTCCTGGTCCTGGACAATACGATGGAACATATAGTAATTGGTTTACAACTTCTTATAATAATAGCTATTCGAGTAATTTGGGGATTTTTAATGGTTCAACTGTAGCACTTTCCGCTGAGTCAAAAATCTTGTCTTGCACCCCCTATAAAATGCACTTGGCTATATCCAACGTATCTGACAATATCCTACATTCTATTGTTTTTATTGAAGAAGGTAGTTTTTATAGTCCTTCTGTTAATATCAACACATTATACGACGACAGTAATATAAACGATGGTAATGTTGAGAATAATACGTTGGGTGATACTTTAATTCAAAATTGTCGCGCTTGCGATATATCTTTCTCACTTCCAGTAGCCGCATTTTCTGGTAACATTAGTGTTAGCGTGAAAGTTGGCGGTAATGCTGTCTTAGACGAAGATTACCAACTCTCTTTACCTAATGGTTTATTATCTATAACCAATAATAGTTTTCCATTCGAATCTGGTGTTATGGAAC
>CADBTU010000030.1 GCA_902797625.1 uncultured Bacteroidota bacterium
CAACTATATTTCTATGCTCTTTTGTATAGAAAGTCTGCAAAGGTGGAAGATTTTCCTCTGAAAGCAGGAATAATAAGTACGCGCAACGTAAATAAAGGAGTTGATGATTATATTTTATTTGGTAGTGTTGAAGGCGATAATAATTTACTAACTAATCTTGAAAAGTTTGAAGAGGGAATGAAGAATATCTTGTCGAAAATTTTTGATAAAGACAAACCGTTTGTTTGCACTAATGAAGTTGATAATTGTTATATGTGCGAGTATGGTGAGATTTGTAAATCAGAATCCAAAAAATGATGTAAAATCAGAAACAACACAAAGGGTTCTGAAGAGTGTTGCTTTGTTGCTTTTAATGTAATTTTTTTCTGTAAGCAGTCAAAGTATTGAGTAGAAGACAAGCTGTGGTCATAGAACCAGTTCCGCCTGGTACAGGGGTTATAGCATTGCATTTTTTTGAAACTTCATTAAAGAGAATATCTCCACAGAGACGATAGCCTTTAGGTAGTTCGGGGGCGTTGATACGATGAATGCCAACATCTATAACTGTTGCACCGTCTTTAACATAATCTGGAGTTATCATTTCAGCTTGCCCAATGGCAACTATTAGTATATCAGCAGATTTACAAATTTGTTTCATGTTTTTTGTCTTACTGTGGCAGATGGTTACTGTGGCATCAATGCCTTTTTGCAACATTAGCATTGAGAGTGGTTTGCCCACGATGTTACTACGCCCAAGTATAACACATTTTTTGCCTGAAGTTTCAATGTTGCTACGTTTTATAAGTTCGATAACGCCGTGTGGAGTTGCAGGCAAATAACAATCTTTATTTAGGAGAAGGTTCCCCATGTTGGTGGGGTGAAAACAGTCCATATCCTTTTCTGGATCTACCATTGCAGTAACTTTTTCTATAGAAATCTGCTTAGGGAGAGGCATTTGAATTATATATCCATCAACTTCATCGTCATTGTTTAGAAAGTTGATAGTAGATAAGAACTCCTCTTCAGGAGTGTTTGAGCTGAGGTGATAAACAGAAGATATAAAGCCAACACCTTTGCACTGTTTTTCAATGCTCTCGGCATAACTCAGGGCTGCGCCATCGTCGCCAGCAATTATAACTGCTAAATGCGGTGCTCTTAAGCCTCTATCCAACAAGCTTTTAACTTCAGTAGCTATTTCTGTTTTAATTTCTTCTGAAATCTTTTTGCCATCAATTATCTCTGCCATAATTTTTAAAAATTTGACCGCGAAGATAAAAAAAATCCTCCCACACAGGAGGATTTATATATCAAAAAAATATTGTTTAGTATTTTTTTTCCATTTCCTTAAGTTCATGGCGAGTTTGCTCAACACTTTTTTCGTTTGCAATAATTTTTTTTCTAATTTTATCTAAGTCATTGTTAAGACCAAGAAGAGATTTTCGCAAACTTGATTGAGATTTTTGCAAAGTTTGAGTCTCTTTAGCATTTTTTGAGATTAAATTTTTAATTTCGGGGTCGTGTGAGTTAGTGTATTTTTCTTGAAGACGGGTCATTTCTGTGGTTTTTGCTTCTATTTCATTAGAAGTGTTTTTTATCTCATCGTTAGTTTTATTAAGTTTATCTTGAATTTTAATTTGCTCTTTTTCTAAAGAAGAACGTTCTTTTTCTAAGTTTGATAGCAGAGTGTTAAGTTCAGCAATTTTTAGTTTAGTAGCGTAAGCTTGGATGTCGGTGTTAATGTTTTCAAGGAAATAAGAGATATTTCTGGCAGTGCGAGGGTCGTTAGAGTATGTGATACAGTTTTGATTACCTGTAGAAACTACTAAGGTTATTTGCACTGATTTGTTTTTCTTTTTACCAACTTCTTGGGTAGTAAAGTAAATATCATAACGAGCCTCTCCAAATGTTTGACAGGGTTGGTTAAGATAGATATGATAACCTTTGTTTTTCTTGCCTTTCAAGTTAAGATTGTTTTCGAATTTTTCCACAATGGCCCCTTCTACAACATCTAAAGGAACGTCATAAATGTTTGTAGCGAAACCGTTAAGTTGTTCCTTGCCATAAAGCGCAACAGTTTCGTTAACTTTTTGTGCGTTAATAGTGCACATAACCGCTAAAATTACGATTGTTGAAAGGATCTTTTTCATAATTTTTATCTTTAATTAGTTATTAATTCAAGCGCGCAAAAATAAAAAAA
>CADBTU010000031.1 GCA_902797625.1 uncultured Bacteroidota bacterium
AACACTTCAAAGAAGTTCTGTCAAGACTTGAATCTTACTCGGAGAGGATAACAGAAAATGACACCACTTTGTGCTTTGATGACGTACTCTTGTCTTTTTCGGCGGCAATGAATTTCAATTCACTACATTCGCATATTGAAAATCATATTCGCTTTTTGGAAGACAAAAGCCAATTGTTTGAAGCCAATGACCCCGACAACCATTTCATTGTCAGCGATTTTTTGAGGGCAGTTCTATCACCATACGGTGAGGTTGTGGTTGGCGACCTACTTTTGGTATTCAGGGAAGAGTTTACGCTCGGCGTGATGAATCACAATTCCGAAAAAGTGGGTATGATTCGCGAAATCCTTGATCGTAACGCTGAAGAGAGCGAATTGTACTTCCTTTGCAACTCTCAACCAGACATCTTTATTGTTGACCCTGACGCCATTGTGGTTAAGGCCGATTTTCTTGCCCGCCAGCTACCCAGAGAATCCAACACATTCCTGTTCCAGAACATGACATCCTGCGAGGACTATAATAATGTGGGTTTCAGATGGGAATTCGGCGATGGCACACTCTCCACCGACAGGTCGCCCACGCACACATACCAGACTAATGGAGAATACCTCGTGCGGCTGCACACCATGTATGACGGTTGTATCACAACAACAAAGAAACGCATAAAAGCGGGCAAAATGGCAGCGGACGTTGATTTCAATTATCTGCACAACAACAGAGGAAAATACCATTTTACAATTCACGCGTCAACCAATGGCGATATTCCAGCATATTATGTGGTGGATTTCGGCGATGGAAACGATACTGTAATACATACTTCATCTTCAAAAGTGAATATCACCCACAAGTATGACGAAGGGTTTTACAACTCGGAAGTTACAGTACAAGTTGCACTTCACACAGAGAACAATTATTATGCGTTTGCACAAAAATTCTTAACCGTAAGGTACAAAAACTGCAAAAAGAATTGCTCTGCACATTCGGGCACCGCCGACCAACCTCACCACCAATTAAACAACACTTATTTTGTTAAAACTTCCATCCAGGCTGTAAACGTGGGCATTGTCCATCTGCACGACATTAACACAAAGACTGTGTTTCTGAAAAAGAAAAACAACGGCTCGTTTGTGAGGGAGAAGGCTGATGAACTGAAATCTGGCTGGGGAGGCCTTGTTTATGAAAATCACTCCCCAACCGACAACTCTTGCGGCAGTCCGAAACAGACAAGTAAATTTGAATTTAAACCTAAAGTCAAGAAAGTTAATTGTAGTTTTGGTTGGCTTGGTTCACCATTGAATCCCTATTCTGTTGATTACAAATCCCTATCCGCAACTCTTTATGCTAAAAAAGGAACTATAACAAGCGATCATTTGTATGGGGCAAAAATATATAAGTAGCATTTATTTAGATAAAAAAATACAACACTATGAAAAGGATAACTTTATTTATAACATTGGTTTTCACGGTTTCATATTTGAATGCCCAGAAGAACGAAAAAAAAGAGAGACATAACATTAGATATTACCATGAAGTTGGAATAAATTCACTCATTAGTCTCTATGAAGATTCAGGTCTTGATATAGCTTCAAGAAATGAGTTTATCCCAACAAAGAATCCGTGGGGAATTGGGTTGTTTGAGTTGCACGGCATTAAATTCAATCCTCACTTGATTCTTTCTGCGGAACTAAACCTTAATTTCGTTCACGCTCCAGCCAATTACAACTACGTTGATGGTTATTATACCTTTGTTGACGAAAACGGAAATCCATTGCTTCCAGAGTTGCCAGACCGAAAAGTTTCACCTTGCAATATTTATGGAGTGGAATTTCTTTTTGGAATCAACCTCAAATATATTATTCTCAAAAAATTCAAATGGAGTCCTACTTTGGAACTTAGTTTTCTTCCAATAGGTTTTTCAGCCTATTCTACTAAAGGTTACCCGCGACAATACGACTATAATTACAATGGTGAGGTGAAATTATTCGATAGAAGCGCGATGTTGGCATTCTACGCAGGAGCAAATTATAAAGTAAAAGATAGGCAAAGCCTTAACCTTTCTGTCGG
>CADBTU010000032.1 GCA_902797625.1 uncultured Bacteroidota bacterium
GTTTTCTTTTTCGAGTGTGAGCAATTTATTCAAAATGTGAAACGTTTACGCGTTAAGAGTGTTACGGCTATAGAAAATTCATTTTTTATTTTTAGCGGACACTAATAAATGAAAATTGATTTATATGATTTTAGAGAAATATTATAATTATCTGTAAATCAGGTTAAAATTCTTGAATACATTTAATTTTGGATTATTTTTTAAAATAATATTCAGAATACCTTTAACAAAAAATATCTTATTATTTACGATTTTTAGTATTTATATACTGATTATCAATGTTTTATAGATTATTTTGTTTAAGATAAATCATTAATGCAGCTATATCTGATGGATTAACTCCGCTAACTCTTGAAGCCTGACCTAGATTTACAGGTTTTAGTTTTGTTAATTTTTCGCGTGCTTCATTAGAGAGCGATTGCATTGATTTAAAATCGAAATTTTGTGGCAGTTTTATATTATCTAGATTGGAAAGGTGTTGAGCCATCTCTTCTTCTTTTTTTATATAGCTTTCATATTTAAGATAAGTTTCAGAATTAATTATTTCTTCGTCAGAAGCATTAATATTTTCCAAATACAAAGCAAAGTTTTCATCATAATCGATAATATCTTGAATAGATATTTGTGGACGCAATAATATATTTTCTAATTTAACATTTTGCGAAAGAGGAGAAGTTGTTCGCTTTATTAGTAATTCATTAAAAATATTAAATTTGGCAGAATTCTGTTTAAGATAATTTACGATCTTATTTTGATTTTCATATTTTAAGATAAACCTTTCAAATCTTTCATCAGATACAAGACCGATATTGCGAGCTATTGGCGTTAATCTAAAATCTGCATTATCTTGACGTAGAAGTATTCTATATTCTGCACGTGATGTAAACATTCTATAAGGGTCTTGTACACCTTTTGTTACGAGATCATCTATAAGAACTCCGATATATGCTTGAGAGCGAGACAAAATCAGAGGTTCATTTCCTATCAAAGAAAGGTGGGCATTTATCCCAGCCATTAAACCTTGACATGCAGCTTCTTCATAACCTGTAGTGCCATTTACTTGACCTGCAAGAAACAAGTTTTTTATTATTTTAGATTCAAGAGAATATTGAAGTTGGGTTGGGTTGAAGTAGTCGTATTCTATTGCGTATCCTGGTCTGTATATTTCTGCATTTTCTAAACCTGGTATAAGGTGTAGAGCTTCAACTTGAATATTTTCTGGTAAAGAAGAAGAGAATCCATTAAGATAATACTCATTAGTATTTCTTCCTTCTGGTTCCAAAAAAAGTTGATGTCGGTTTCTTTCTGAGAATCTTACAATTTTATCTTCTATTGAAGGGCAGTAACGAGGACCCACTCCTTGAATTCTACCTTGGAACATAGGGGATTTTTCAAATCCTTTTTGGAGAACTGCATGCACTTTTTCATTTGTATAGGTTATCCAACAACTTAGTTGATCGGATAGTATAGATGTATTCGTAAAGGAGAAATGTCCAGGATTATCCTCTCCTTTTTGTTCTTCCATTTTAGAAAAGTCTATAGTTCTACCGTCAATTCTTACTGGCGTTCCTGTTTTTAGTTTCTTTGTTTCAATACCTATATCTTTCAACTGATCAGACAGATTAAAAGAAGCATTTTCTCCTATCCTACCGCCATAAAAATTCACATCACCTACGTGAATTTTACCATTCAAAAATGTTCCGTTTGTAAGAATAACTTTTTTAGAATATATGGTTTTTCCTAATTCTGTTTTCACGCCAATAACAGAATTATTTTCAATAACAAGTTTTTGAACAGTATCTTGACGTAAATAGAGATTAGGTGTATTTTCTATAATATTTTTCCAAAAGAGTGAAAATGCGGTTTTATCACATTGTGCACGAGGACTCCACATAGCTGGACCTTTAGAGCGGTTTAATAATCTAAATTGAATCATAGTATTATCTGTAACAATACCCGACATTCCGCCCAATGCGTCAATTTCGCGCACAATTTGTCCTTTTGCTATTCCGCCAATAGCTGGATTACACGACATTTGCGCAACCAAAGCAAGATTCATAGTTACGAGCAAAACTTTATGTCCTAATCTTGCTGACACAACTGCAGCTTCACATCCTGCATGACCAGCACCTACAACAATAATATCGTAACTATCTATCATCTTTTCACGTGAAAACTTAATAAAAAAAATTGATTATCAATATTTTACTTGTTATAATTAAATTTTTCAATATATATTTTCTCTTTCTGGCGCATTATTTCCGATTCATATTCGGTCTTATCTTTATAACCACATAAATGAAGTGCTCCATGAATAAGAACTCGAATAAGTTCGTTTTGTTTTGTTGTATTAAACTGTTTAGAATTTTCTACAACTCTATCAATACTTATCAAAATACTTCCATTTATTATATCCCCAAATGTTTCGTCAAAAGTAATAATATCAGTATATGTATCATGATTTAAATATTTAATATTATTCTCTATCATAAATTCATCATTACAGAAAAGATATGATATTTCTCCTGGAATTTTTCCCTCATTACGTATAGTATTATTTATCCAAATTTTATGATTCATATCTGGTTTAAAATCAAAATCTATCAAATATTCAAAAGTAATCATACTAAAACAAAATTTAGGATAGAGAGAATATTATATTAAAGAAGTAATACAAAAAAGTTATTTTGATATTTTAATATCTTTATTAACTTCACCTTGTAAGGTTTTTATTCGTTTTGAACTATTTATATTTGTTTTGGTTTTCACGTGAAAAGTAGATATAAGTTCTTTATTATCAGAAGAAAAAATAATTTCATCTGATAATCGTTCCATTACAAAATAAATTGTATTTTCTTCTGATATATTATTTAATAAAGAAAAATCATAAGTTGAAATATTATATTTTATAATTAAATCATCATCGAAAAATGAAAATGTAATATCTAAATCAAATGTTTTATCTGATATAATCAGATAATCACAAATCATTTGATTAAACATTGAGATATTACCAAAATATTCATCTAAATGATAATCCTCACAAATATTTTCAATTACTTGTAATGACTTTTCGTAACAATTTTCTTTATTTAAATTATTAAGTGTGGTTTCTATCATATCTATTTAATCTATATGGTAAAAATAATCGTTTGCTTTTGATTTGTAATAATAATTAAGGTTAGCAGGAACAGACCTTAACATCTCATTTTGATTTTTATGTTCTTTATCAAAATTCCAATCTTTTGGTGGATTCATGTTTGGAATTTGAACTGATTCTTTAGACTTTCTTTCTTTATCTTTTTCCTGTTGTATATCTGCTTTTTCACTTTGCAAAAGACGAGTAGTAATATCTTTTTGGCGATTTATAGTCTGTTGATTAATAGTTTTATTTACTAAATCCTTTTCTGTTTTTTGCATATCTTCTATAATCTTGTCTAAAGATTTATCCCCTACTCCATTATTAGATTTTAATTCGTTTTGATAATCTTGTAACATTTTTCGAATAGCTTCCTGTTGTGCAGCCATTTTAGCGAATTGTTCGCTCATATTCATTTGAGGTTTTCCTACTTCTCCTTGTTTAGCCTGCTGATCCATAGAACGTTTAAGAGCTTCCATCTGGCGATTTAATTGCTGTTGTAACTCTCGCGCAGTTGCTTTTTTAGGTTTTCCTTGTCCACCTGGCTTATTACATGAACCTCCTCCAGATTTATTACATTTTGATTGAGCTTTTTGTTTTTGTTCTTGCATCTCTTTCATAGATTCCATCAACATTAAAGCTAAATTATTCATCGATGTTAATGAAAATTGTTGGTTCTTAGATGCATTAGACATACGTCTATTATTATGCAACTCAGATTGTGAAGCATCAATATTGTTTTGAATTTTTGAAATTTCAGTTTGAATAAATGGTTTAATTGCTGTTTGACGGCGCGCTAAAGCGTTCAAAGAATCTTCAATATGATGCATATTTTGCTTTATATCAAACTGCTTTTTCATTATATCTGAAACCTCGGAAGATTTTGGAGATGTTTTCTGAGTTTTCCTTAAAATTTGCTCTTGATCAAATGATATATTAACTAAATTATCTAATATTTGCCGTAAAGTTGTAATATCTTCTGCTATATTCTCTAACTCACTTTCGTTAAAATCTTGTTCCATTTGCTCTGCTAATTGATCTAATTCATCTGCTGCTTGCTTTTGATTTTCGGCTGATTTTGAACGATTATTTTTCTCTAAATTCTGATTTCCTTGTCGTAAATTTTGGTCTATTTTATTCTGCAACTCTTTTGTATCCTTAAATTTTGTTGGATCCTCAAGCTCATTATTCAGTTTTTCTAAATTTTGAATATCTTTTTTTATTTGATTATATTTATCTTGTGTCTGTTTCTGAATATTTTGAAGAGATTCTTTAGAATTTTGTTTATCTTGTGTTTGTTCAGCGTTTTTACGAATTTCTTCAGAAAGATTACGCATCTCATTTACAACCTCGTTTAGTTTTTTCTCAACTTCGAGCTGCTTATAAAGTTGTAGTTGTTGATCAAGAGACTCATTTATATCTTGAGTTGACATTTTCATCTTCTCCATCTGTTCTTGAATCTGATTTTTATTCATATTCTGCATCATAGCCTCCAACTCTTTTAACATCTCTTTCATGTCTTCTGAAAGAATTTCATCCATTCGCTTTTCTAATTCTTTCTGTTTTTGTAAAATATCTTCATTATAGTTCTTATACTGGTTTTCAACCTGATGTTGATTCTCCTGCTGATTTTTTAATTCATTTATCTTATCTTGCAACTTCTGATAATCTTTCATTAACTTCTCTAAATTCTTTTTATCCTGCCAAGATAATTCTTTTTGTTGCATCATTTTTTGCTGCATTTTTTCTATCTCTTTGGATAATTCTTTTGATTCTTTCATTAAATCATTATAATCAGATTTAGATTGTTGCTCTGACCTTTCAATCTCACTTTCAATCTCTTCAATTGTCTTTACTCTATATGTTTGAACTGATGATTTAGAAGACTTAGCTCCATTTACACCATCATTATCGAAAACTTGAAAATAATAATCTATTCTCTCACCAGGATTTAAATTCAATATATTTTGGTCGAAATAGTAATAAAAATCCTGAATAGTAACACTGTTTTGTATAGAAATTGGTATTATATTGTTAGATGAAATAATTTCACCTTTATTATCAAGTTTATTATAAACAAAATTTAATTTAGTAAAACCATAATCATCTTTGATATTACCCTTAAAATAAATTCTATCACTAAATAAAGAATCTTGTTGAGATTGAACATAAATATCTGGATACATATCTTTTATAACTGTAATCTCATCAGTCAAAGTATCTTTACATATCATAAATTTATTCTTATTCAAAATAGAATATCTAAATGAATTTTTAGCAATAATATTTACAAAAAAATTATCATTATCCGAAGAAATAATTCTATTATTATCGTCAATAATAAGAATTAAATTTTCAGAATTGCGAGTTATAAAATTCCAAGTTATCTTAGTTCCTTCAGGAATAGTTAAATTAGTTACATTTTCTAAAACTTCATCAGGTTTACTAAGATATAAAGGGTAATGAAGAGATATATTAAAACCTAACATAATAGGTTTAGGGAGTATTTCTATATTGTAAGGTTTAGATTGAACCTCGTCTGTAACAATTTGAAATTCAATAGGTTGATTTAGTTTAGAAAATGTATAAGTAAATTCTGAATTTGAATTTTTTACACATTTATAATCATGGTTTTTATATTTAACAAAAACTTCTTCAGGAAATTCATCTCCTTCAACTTTTATATTCACTGTAAAATCATCATATTGAAACGATTTTAATGAGTCATTTGTTATTAAAAAATTATATGGAGCTGGTTTTTCGTAATATTCAGAATAATTAACAATTCTTTTTGTAGGTTCGGTAAAGAGCTCTTTTTTAATAGTAAGTAAAGTAAAGAAAAAGACTATAGGAAGAAGTGCCCATAATGCTATTTTTTTTGTTTTTTGCGTGGGAATAGCCTGTATAAAAGAGTAAGTTTTTAACTTATCAACTTTAGAATCAATAGCAGCTGAAAGGAGATCATAGCTTGTATAATTTCCATCTTCAAGTTGTTTTTGAAGTTCAAAGAGATTAAGTAGTTTATCATCTATTTGATCAAAATATTTTCCTATTATTTTTGCAACTTCTTGATTACTAAGTTGTTTTCCTAAACCTGCAATTTTAAAAATAGGTATAACAATGTAAAAAACAGCTGTAATAACAGATAAAGATAAAAAAGAATAGAATAGAATTGTTCTTACAACAGAATTAGAGTAAGAAAAATACTCAAAAATAGAAAAGGCTATAAAAGTTAATAAAAGAATAAGTACAGAGGCTATAATACCTTTGTACAGCTTATTCAGGTAAAACTTTTTGAGAAAGTGCCTTATTTTATCATTCAAAATCTGAATCTTTGAAGATTTCATTTGGATTGTCTTCGTGAGGTGGTGTGAAAGTTAAATTGAAAAAATCAGTTGTATTATCAGAAAAATACCTACATAGCATTTTATTACGTCCGAAAAAACGTCTGATAAAGAAGAATTTTAAGACTGAATTATTAACCTTATTTATATTGGCGCGTTTTTTGAATAGAGAATAAAGTTGTTTAGGACGAGATAAATTTACAGATAAGTTAGAAGCCTGCATCTCATATAACATCAGATTAGTTAAAGGAACTTTAACAGGACAAACATCATCACAAGCACCGCAAAATGTTGTATTCTTAAAAATATGTTGTGAACGATTATAACTATCTATGGCATTTTTCTTCACAATTTCTATAGGAGAAAGAGGATTATTTTCTGTTGCTTTTGCTACTGGACAAACATCAAAACATCTTCCGCAATTTATACAATATAGTGAAGGTACTAATTCCTCAACAGATAGAATATTCTCTATATCGTTAAGATTAAATAAGACGGTAATAGAAATATCTTGTTTATTTGGAGTATCTGATGTATAAATTTCAGTAGAAGGTGTAATATATTGAGGTTTAGATTGAATAATTCTAATATTGTCTGGTAAATTATTATTTTTATTAAAAAAAGATAAAAACAAAGATAAATCAGCAATAGAAGGTATAATCTGATCTATATTAACAATTACAAATAAATTTTTTACCTTATTAAAACAATTTTGAGATTTTTTATCAATAAAAACGAGAGATCCAGAATCGCATACAGCAAAATCTGAATCTATAACAAGAAGATCAACGTCATCGAGAGAGTTTTCAAGTTCTGAAGGAGAAATAACATCACAATCTGACATTTTATTAGTAATGTTAAAATTACTATCAACGCAAACTCTATTAAAAGAATTATCGTTTATTTTTTCCTGTATAGAATTAAGAAGTGAATTAGAATCTTTAGACCATAGAACTTCGATATTTTTACCTGTTAGTACACGTTCTAAATCAAGAATGTACTTATCCATATTATCAAAATAATTATGCCTAAGGGCGTATAATTTATCCCTTATCTCTGCAAAATTACTATCAGGAAAAGTGGTTTTCATTTTATTGTAAATCTATCTTATTTATTCTATTTTGATGTCTTCCACCTTCAAATTCAGCATTAAAAAAAGATTCTACAGTTTTAATAGCCAATTCTGTATCTATAAAACGAGCTGGTAAAACAAGAATATTAGCGTTATTATGTTGTTTAGCTAAGGTAGATATTTCTGGCGACCAACATAAGGCAGCTCTCACATTAGGATGTTTATTAGCAGTTATAGCCATACCATTTCCTGTTCCACATATCAAAATCCCAATATTTTCTGGATCAGTTACTACACTTTCAGCAACTTTATGAGCAAAATCTGGATAATCCACACTTTCATTTGAAAATGTTCCAAAATCTTCAAATTCTTTCGCTGCACAAAAATGCTTTTTTAAAATTTCTTTCAATTCAAAACCTGCGTGATCTGACCCAATGTAAATCTTCATAATCAATCGCTTTTATAAGTCTGCAAAGATACAAAAAAGATAAACGTTTTTTTAGTTTTCCAAAAAATTCATTAAGCGCAAATTCTAAAATATAGAATTTTAAAATTTTAAAATAGATTATTATTAATGTTGTTAATTCGTTGAAACTATTTTTTTTAAAAATTTGTTTTTATGAGTTATTAAAAGTAATTAACAATAAAATGTTTATATTGTTAATTTTAACTATCAGATTTTTAGGATATATGAATTTTCAAAAATTTATTTCATTTTTTTTTTAGTTGATAAAAAGAACATTTTTTTCAACTATAAAATGTTAATAATATAGGTTGAAAAAATGAAATATTTGTGGAGTTTTTTATTTTTACAAAATTATTCACAATGTTATCAAACCGTAACTTACACTTTTATATATAAAATGCTTATTTATCAATAATACGTTGTTAATATCTATAATAAACTAAGAATTAGTTTATTATACTTATTAAAAATTAAAATCATTTATTTCTTGGGTGATATAGTATAATATTAGTTCTAAGGTAATCTTGGTCAAGATGAGTATAAATTTCAGTAGTTGTAATATTTTCATGTCCGAGCATTTGTTGCACTGCTCTAAGATCTGCACCACCTTCAATAAGATGAGTAGCGAAAGAGTGTCGGAAAGTGTGTGGACTAACTTTCTTTTCTATTTTGGCGTCAGATACCCATTTTTTAACGTATGTAAATATCATTTCTCTAGTAAGATGAGAACCTCTTCGATTTAGAAAAACAAAATCTTCTTCACCTTTTTTAGCTTTTATTTTTTTTCTCTCACCATCAATATAGAGTTTAATCATTTTTTTAGCTGTTTCTCCTATAGGAATAAGTCTTTCTTTATCTCCTTTACCAACCACTTTTATAAAATCTTCATCAAGAAAAAGATTAGAAATTTTAAGATTTACAAGTTCGCTTACTCGTAATCCACATCCATATAAAATTTCTGCTATAGCTCTATTTCTATGTCCTTCTTTTGTACTTAAATCAATAGAATTAAAAATGGAATTTATTTCATCTACTGTTAAAAAATCAGGAAGTTTCATTTCAAATTTAGGAGATTCTAAAAGTTCTGTAGGATTATTATTTAAGACATTAGAATAATTGAGAAATTTATAAAAAGCCTTTATTCCAGATAAAATCCTTGCTTGAGAACGAGATTTAATATTTAATTCATAAAGATTTTTAAGAAAACTTTGTAAATTTTGATAAGAAATATCTTCTAATTTTTTCCCTTTAAAATAATTTTCCAATAGGAATATATCATGGATATATGATTCCACAGTTTTTAAGGAGAGCCCTTTTTCATAAATAAGATATTGTCTGAAGAGTTCAATGTTAGAATTCATCGTTTAATATCTTTTTCTATTTCAATCCGAAGCATATTAAGAGCGGCGTTAGATGCGCGTTCCATAATTTGGATTCTGCCAGAGTGTTTACCAAAATTAAATTCTTTAGTAATTAGACGTGTTGGAGTGGCAACTGCAATCCAAACTGTACCTACAGGTTTCTGATCTGTGCCACCATCTGGACCAGCAATTCCTGAAATAGAAACACCATAATCAGCATCAAAAAGTTCCATAACATTTAAAGCCATATCGCTGACTACCATTTCACTTACTGCTCCATATTTTTTTAAGTTATCTTCTCTAACATTAAGAATATTACGTTTAATATCATTACTATAAGCCACTACCCCACCCTTAAAATATTCTGAGCTTCCTGGTACCGAAGTAATCAAATTTGCTATTCGTCCTCCAGTACAACTTTCTGCGGTGGCCACAAATTTTTTAGAGCCTTTCAATAACTTTGCAATAACCTCTTCCAAAGAATCATCTTCATAAGAGAAGGCTAAATTTCCAACAATATTTTTTAACTTTTCAAAATATTCGTTTAACAAATATTCTTCAGAATTATTTCCAGCTAAAGTAAGTCTTAATCTAATTATACCAGGTTTTGGAAGATAAGCTAATTTAATATTATCAGGGAGATTTTTCTCAAAATTATCCAATTTATCAGAAAGATTACTCTCGCTTATTCCGTTACATTGAAGAACTCTGTAAAAAATAGAATTTTCGCTTTTATTTAAGTTTTTAAGTTTAGGGATAACCTCTTCACAAATAAGCTTTTCAGTCTCGAAAGGAACACCAGGAAGAGCAATTAAAATTTTATTTTCCTTTTGAATCCATAATCCTGGGGCTGTTCCAAGTTTATTTTTTAAAACCACAGAGCCTTCAGGAACTTCTGCTTGTTTTCTATTAGTTTCGGTGAGATCAAAGCCGCGCGCAGCAAATATATCACCAATCCAACTTAAAGTTTCTTCATCAACCACTAATTTCCTATTAAAAAACTCACAAATGGTATTTTTTGTAATATCGTCTTTAGTAGGACCAAGTCCGCCAGTCATTAAGACAATATTATCTTTTGCAAAACTATACTTTATTGCATCTTTTATAGCATCTTTATTATCACTAATAGTAAGACATTCTGATACAGAAAAACCTTCTAAAGTAAATTTTTGTCCTATAAATGCAGCATTAGTGTTAACTACCTGACCTAAAAGCAATTCATCGCCTATATTTATAATTATCATTCCGAAAATTTATTATATTTTTCAAGATTATTAGTGTATAGAATCATAGATTTAACGTATTCACTTTCTGGATATTTTTTTGAAAGATTAGAGTTAATTTTTCTTAAAATATTTATATCTTTTTCTTTATCAAAAAATCTTGCTCTGTTGTAACTTTGAAAAAAAGCAACATAAGAAGCCATATTATTAGGATGTTCTTCAATAAAATTTTCCAAAAAAGTTCTATGATTTTGCATTAAAACTATGTAAGAAGATTCAATTTTATCCTTAACAGAGTCGATATTAATATTATTTTCGTACAATAGATATAATTCATCTACAGAGTTAATAAAAGTTAACAATGCGCTATCTAATTGATGTATTAAAAAGGCTTCAGTTCCACCAGAAATAGAGTAAGATTTAATCAAATTATTTGCATCAGCTTCTATATAAATGTCCTCATTTTCATTAACGATTGTATAGATTCCATTTTCACTAGAGATAAATAACTTAAACATTAAAGGAGAATCTTTTAATTGATTACATTTATGATTCTGTTTATCGATACAAAATTTGAAAGAATTTGTAGTTAGTTTAGCTGAGTCAATAATTTCACTTCCATCAAAAGTTACAACAGCGATATACAATTTTTTATTTTCGGCATTAGTTATTTTACCCGAAAAGGAGACATAACATTTGTTATTGCAAGAGTAAAAGATAACAGTTAAAATGCAGAAAATCAAAATTTTCAACTTCATAGCTATATTATTTAGAGACAGCGAGATCAAAATGACGGCAGTTAGGTTGCACAACATTTTCACAGCCGCAATTCCTATCGCGTCTATGTGGGGTGGCACCGTTTATTTTTCTCGCACAAGATGTTGAAAAACAAATTGTTACACAAATAATAACCAATAAAATTTTACCTTTTTTCATAGTGCAAAATTACTTTTAAATAATGTAATCCAATCTTTTATTTTATCAAAAAAATCAGACAAACATCTTTTTAACGTTATTAAAAACACAAATAAACATCTTTTATTGCTTGATTTTTAAATATTTTACGAAATAAGTTATTAAAAAAAGGAAGTTGATAAAAAAGGCTATTATTAAATTTGAAACAAATGATACATAATTAATTTTGCAAAAAAGGTAAGAAGTGATAAATATAATAGCAGCAATAGGAGAAAACAACGAATTAGGGTATAAAAACAATCTTTTGTGTTATTTGCCAAGGGATTTGAAACATTTTAAAGAGTTAACATCAGGTCATACAGTAATAATGGGTTCAAAAACGTGGGAATCGCTACCTAAAAAACCGCTTCCTAATCGAAAAAATATTGTTTTAACTCGAAAAAACATACAGATAGACGGAGCGGAGGTTGTAAATACTAAAGACGAAATATTTGAAATTATAAAAAAAGAGGAAAAAGACGTATTTATTATAGGTGGAGCTTCTATATATGAGCTTTTCTTGCCGTACGCTGATAAACTATATTTAACAAAAATAGTCTCTAATTTTTTTGCCGATGTTTGGTTTCCTACTATAGATTATGAAAAATGGGAAGTTTCTGATATTGAATTTGTTAGCAAAGACGAAAAAAACGAGTACGATATATATTTTAAAACCTTAACCAAAAAGAGATGAAAAAACATTTTTTAACAGCAATAGTATTTTTTATAAGTATTGTGGCATTTGCTCAAAAAAACGAATCTCCTACCCCACCATACTTACCGATTGACGAACGCACAAACTTGGTAACATACCAAGATGTTGTAAAACAAGATGGTACGCCAGCGGTACTTTATGAAAGGGCAATGGAATGGGTAAAAAAATATTATAAAAATACAGCCGAAGTAATAAAAAATACTGACCCACAAAAAGGTATTATTGAAATGCGCTCAAACGTTAGAATATTCTATAAACAGAAAGATGGAACATTGCGCTATAAAAATGTTGTATATTATAATTTTAAAATAGAGTGTCGCGATAATAGATACCGTTATACTATAACTAATTTCAATGAAAAAGCAGCTGGTCCTGCACCTATTGAAAACTGGTTTAATACAAATTTATCTGGTTGGACCCCAAGTCAGTATGACTATCTTTCACAAATTGATGAACAGATAAAAGAGTTAATAAACTCTTTAGAGGAAGGAATGCTTCCTGCGGAGGAATTTATTGATGAGTGGTAAAAAGTTCCTAATAATACTCACTTTTTCAGTGTTTATATTTCAGGGGTGCCAGCAAAAAGTGGGTTCCCTGAATTTGTGTTTTAGTACTTCTGTTTGTGAGGAACCGTTACAGATGGACACTTGCAAATATGTAAATAGGGCAGGGAATAAATTTGAAATAACTGATGTTCAGTATTTTATATCAGAAATAATTCTAACAGATTTTGAGAATAATGAATATGAATTAGCGGGTAATTCAAATATTCACTATTTTGATCAAAAAATACATGGAACACACTCGCAAATATTTTATAATATTCCGAGTTCAAACTATAAAAATATAAAGTTTACGTTTGGTTTGCGAGGAAATAAAAATGTTACAGGTTTTTTTAAAAATCCACCAGAAAACAATATGAGTTGGCCAAGTATTCTCGGAGGAGGCTATCATTATATGAAAATCAACGGTAGATGGCGCGATGGTAATGGTGTTTTACAACCGTTCAACCTTCATCTTGGAAAAGTTAAATCAGATGAAACTGAAAAGTATATGGATAATACATTTGATGTTATTCTGCCATTGAACAATTTTATTATTACTGAAGGGAAAACTTCTTCATTAAATTTGGATTTCAGAATTGATAATTGGTTTCAAAATCCCAATATATTTGATTTTAATAATTTTGGAGGCGCGATAATGGCAAATAAAGAAGCTCAAATGCTATTAAAAGAGAACGGCAAAGATGTATTTTTTGTGTTACAATAGAAAAAAACTGTAACATTATTCTAAAAAAATCGTTTTCACTTTATTATATGTAATATTTGATAACATGGTACAGGTTTATTGTAGTAAAAGCGTAAAAAAGCAAGTGGTTTTATTATTATCTTTTTTATGTTTGGTTGCTGTTTCATTCGGACAAATTGACACAGAGTTTTGGTTTGCAGTTCCAAGACTCACGCACGATCACGCAGGAAAACCAATAAAGATTTGTATATCAACATTTGAAGAATCAGCCACAGTAACTATTAGAAAACCAGCTGATAATAATCAACTTATAACAACACATACTATTGCTGCAAATTCTTCGTGGCAATATGAGTTGGTTGCAAATAACGATGCAAGCTTAGCTCTATATGAGTGTCCTCCTAATCAGATTTCTAATAAAGCCATTTATATTCATTCAACATCAAAAATAAATGCTTACGTTTCTATAATGGGAAATAATAGCGAGATATATGCTTTGAAAGGAAAAAATGGTCTTGGAAAGAAATTTTATATACCAATGCAGTTTTCCTATAATAATGCCAACATGTATCAAACAGATCCCTGTCGTAATAATGTGGAAGTAATTGCAACGGAAGACAATACTCAAATAACAATTATACCTTCAGTTGCTCTTTATGGTGGGTATCCAGCAGGACAACCTATAGTAAAAAATCTCAACAGAGGTCAAGTTTATTGTTTTGCATCTGCATCGAAACTTGCTAACCAACACCTGAATGGTTCTACAATAGTTTCCACAAAGCCAATAGTAGTAGATATTTCTGATGATTCTGTAACGCCAGATGAAAATCGACAAGATCTTGTTGCAGATCAAATAGTTCCTGAAGATATGGCGGGTTATGATTATGTAGTGATACCATCTCCATCAGCAGCTTCAAATACCATAAGTGGTAGTATGTGCGATTACGCATATATATTTCCATTAGAAAATGGTACAAATGTTACGGTTTATAAGTATAATTCAAATACATCTACAAATTATTCTCCCACAACTTACTCTAATTTGAATAGAGGAGATAAGAGAGAGATACACTTTACTAACAATAAAGCGATATATATAAATGCCGACAAGCCTATATTTGTTTTTCAGCTTACGGGAGCTGCTGGTGAATTAGGTGGTACTCTTCTTCCACACGTTTATTGTACAGGCTCTAAAGAAGTGTCGTATCGTCCGCAAGTAACTTCAGGAAACACTAAAAATATATACTTAACGTTGATTTGTAATCCTATTTATACATCAGGATTTCAAATTACAGCACACCAACCTAATGGTACAACTACAAATATTCCGATAAGTAGTAATAATTGGATAGATGTACCAGGACACGTGTTACAATATCATTGTGGAACACACAATGCATTATCAACAGCCGACTATATAACCATAAAGAATACACAAGGTAAATTTCATCTCGGTATTATAGATTGGAATACACATAATGGTGGATCTTTAGACTGTTCTATAAGTTATTTCAGTAACTATGACTCTGAAAGCAAATTAAAATGGGATACAACCTCTACATTAAAAAATTATTGTGAGGGAGAAACAATAAATTTCACTTTCGATACTGTGAATATGTCTATTTTGAGATTAGAAGGTCCAAATGGTTTAGAATTAAATACAATAGATACATTTATATTAGCTAATGTAACTCAAAACAATTCAGGAGATTATGTCATCATAGGAAAGGATTCACGTGGTTGTTTAGAAGAAAATTTCACAGACACTTTAACGATAGAGATACATCCTACCATTAAAACATTGATAAAAGATACAGTTTGTTTTGGTGCATCATACACAGATTATGGATTTAATATTTCAGCTGAATCAACAAAAACTTCCAATTTAGTAAAAGATTCAATAATTTTACAGCAGTCTGTTTTAGGCTGTGATAGCATCGTTAGGTTAGAGTTATCAGTAAGAGATTCGATAGGAACAGAATTTGAAGCAACGTATTGTAATGAATATTCATGGAATGGACAGCCTTATACGTCATCAGGAAATTATAGGCAAACATTAGTTTCTAAAGAAGGTTGTGATAGTGTAGTAACGATGCACTTAACAATTATAGAGCCAGAAGTCAGAATAATTTCAACGGGTGATGATTTTTGTGATACTGAACAAACAACACTCACAGCGATTTCAGAGTTTGAGAATTATGAATGGAGTACTGGTGATACCACTGAATCGATAGAAGTTACCAAGCCAGGGTTATATAAAGTTACGGTTACAGATGAAACAGGGTTGTGTCGAGCAACAACAAACTATGTAATACCAACTTGTAATTTCAACTTTTTCCTTCCTAACAGTATATCTCCATCAAAACCAGATGGTGTAAACGATGTATTAAAAATTCCTGAAGAAATTCATCGTTACATTAAAGATTTTTCAATAGAGATATACAATAGATGGGGTACGTGTGTTTTCAAATCAAATGATATAAATTTTAAATGGAATGGTAAAAGCGCAATACCAGAAAAAGGTAAGAAAACATACAATTATTCTGACAGAGTATTTATGTATAAAATAAGTTACAGAGATTTAGAAAACCGCAAATTTTTCAAAAAAGGAGAGATAATTGTGTTATAAAATTTCTATATCACAACAAATTCTCGAAAAAGAAATATGATATAAAAATAATCTTTTCTGCTCAATAATGTGTAAGGATATTAAAGAACATAAATATTTTTTTATACATTTGCAGGTTAAAGTAACGTTTTAAAGTTGGTATGCACAAGGTAATTCTTTTCATTCTTACTACGGTGTTTTCCTTACACGTTGTAGCTCAGGGGATTGTCAACTATGATATTGAACCAATGGTATCACAAATACAATCTGACTATATAGCGAATTGGAAAAAAATAGGGGAGATAAATGGTTATAGAATACAAGTGGCCTCTTTTTCAGGAGTTAATTCAAAATCACAGGCTGAAAGTGTGAAAAGCACATTGAACGTTCTTTTTCCTGATAATAAGTCATACGTAACATACAATGAACCATATTTCAGAGTTCAAATAGGGGATTATTTTTCTCGGTTAGAGGCATACAGAGACTTATTAAAAATCCGAGAATCATATTCTGGAGCTTATATAGTACCCCAAAAAATAAAATACCAATAGTATCTATGAAAATTATTGATGGCAAAATTTGCGCAAATATTGTTAAGCAACAAATAGCAGACGAGGTTGCTGAATTGTTAAAAAAAGGGAAAAGAGCTCCACGTTTAGATATTTTCCTTGTCGGTAATAGGGAAGATAGTGTCTTATACGTAAATTCAAAGGCTAAGACATGTAAAAGTTTAGGTATGGATTGTGTTCAACATATTTTACCTGAAACTACATCTGAGAGTGAACTTTTAGCAAAGATTGATAGTTGTAACAAAGATGAAAACATTGATGCAATATTAATACAATTACCTCTGCCTGATCATTACAATTCGGCTAAAATTTTAGATTTCATAGATTATAGAAAAGATGCTGATGGATTACATCTTATGAATGTTGGTTTGCTTCATTTAGGTGAACCTTACGTGATGCCTTGCACGCCAAAAGGTATCATGACGCTTTTAGAAACAAACAATATTGATGTAACAGGTCAGCACGTTGTTGTGATAGGCAGGAGTCAATTAGTGGGTGAACCTACAGCTCAGTTGTTAATACATAGTGATGCAACGGTTACATTATGTCATTCGCACACGCGTAATTTGGCCGAAATAGCACATCTTGGCGATATAGTAATTACAGCAACAGGAACGCCAGGATTGTTGAAACCATCCGATTTTAAGGAGGGTGCAGTATTGATAGATGTTGCAATTAATAGAGTTGACGGAAAATTACAGGGCGATGTTTATAGCGAAGCCACTAAGGAAGAGTTGGGGAAGCGGTTGAGTGCAGCCACACCCGTGCCAGGTGGAGTGGGACCTATGACAATAGCTATGCTGATGCAGAATGTGCTTGATATGTATAAAATGAAAAAGTGTTAATTCAGTATTATTAGTTTATAATATCGCCACGTAGGCTACGATAGCGGTTTCTGGCCTGCACAACGTAAAGACTATCACTGTACTCTTTAAGCAATTTTTGATAATATTCCATTGCTTTAGAGGTATCTTTTATGTGATATTCATAAAGTTCTGCTAATTTAAAAATAGCATCATCAGCCAATAATTGGTCGCCATATTTTTCAATCACTCGTTTTAGTAATAATTCAGCTTCGAGATAATTTTTCTGTTTTATAAAAATAAGAGCTTTCTGATATAAAGCATCATCAACGAGTGTGCCTAAGGGAGATAAAATAATCACAGAATCTAAGTATTTAATGGCTTCCATATCTTTATTTTGGAATATCAGAAACTCAGCTTGAGCATATTTTTTAAGAGCTAAATTACCCTCAGAGTTTTGGAATAGGGCCATTGTAGTGTCTGGTTCCTCTTCTTCTTCAAGGTTATCAGAAATAAGCATTGAAGAGTATATTGCATCGTTAGAAATTAACTTTGATGTAGCAGCAGCAAGGACTTCTAATTGTGTTTTTGCCCAGTTAAATTCCCCTATATAGAATGAAAGTTTTGCATTTTTAAATTTAGCTTCATTACCTAAAACATCATTAGGTAAATCTTTTTCAACTTGCGAATAATTTAGAGAAGCATCCCAAATTTCACCAGTATAAAGTTGAACATCAGCTAAATCTATTTTATATTGATTTTTTTCTTTAATATCACGAGTAGAAGAGATAGCGGAGTTAAGAACATTTATAGCATCTTGAGGTTTATTAACATAAAAAGCCAAAAGATGAGCATACTTTCTTATCCAATCCATAGTGCCGCTATGTACACCATTTTCTTCAATTATTTTTCTAAAATCTTGCTCTAAATTTAACGCATCAACCATTTTTATAGGAGAAGATTCAGAAAGTTGCATATATTTTACGTCGAGAATCTTCATTTTAGCCTGCACATAATTGTGAGTCTCTTCACCTTTTTTAATAATGTAATTCAGAGCTTCGATAGCTGTTTCGTAATCGCGATTATTAGCGGCAACAGTGGCAATCTCATAAATATATATACCTTCCATTTTTAGCCGTTTATCTAATGATTTTGCTAAAATATATGCTTCTGCATATTCTTTATGTATTTGGCTAATCCAGTATAATTGTTTGATGCATAGAGTATTAGAAGGGTTCTTTTGAGAAAATTTTTGTAAAGCAGTTTTTAGAGACATATAAAGGAAATTATCCTCATCATCAACGAGGATATCCTGAATAGCAGTTTGAACTTCTTGCTGGTACTTTTCATTATCTGTTTTTACCAAGGAGACTATTTCGTCAATAATTTTTTCATTATGGTGTTGAAGTTTATAAATGTTGATAAGATTTTTAGACATAAATTGCTCATTATTAAGCAATTTACGACCTTTGATAATAGTTTCAACTGCATAATCATATTTCGCACGCGACATAAAAGCGTTGCATAATTCGTTAACTGCAAATTCTTTAGCTTGAAGATTTTTTATACAGTCTTGGTAATTTTTATCTGCTTTTTGATTATCTCCAGATCTTTCATATACGTATGCTAAATCAACTTTATAACGCTGAATATTTGGAAAAGCTTTAATTTGTTTTTTGAGCATTTTCTCAGCGTTGTCGTAGCGTTCGAGTTCGAGTAGAGCGTGGTAATAATAGTAGTAGATATAAGAATCATTTTTTTTAGCATGAATTTTTTCAAAGAGCTCTACGGCTTTATCGTATTCTTTATCTTTGTAATATTGCATAGCTAATTGCTCTTCTTGTGATTGTTGAGCAATCACGTAGCAGAAAGAAGAGAAAATCAGAGCAAGTAGTAGAAATATTTTTTTCATCAGAATTAATCGATGATATCGAAACGAGTATAAGGGCGAAGAGCTTCAGGGATAATGATACCATTATCAGTTTGATTATTTTCGAGTAGAGCTGCGAGAACTCGAGGTAGAGCTAACGCGCTACCATTTAAAGTGTGAGCAAGTCTTGTTTTTCCTGATGTTTCGTCTTTATATCTCAATTTCAATCTATTAGCTTGATAAGATTCAAAATTAGATACAGAGCTAACTTCGAGCCATTTTTGTTGGGCCTTGGAATACACTTCAAGGTCATAAGTTAAGGCCGAAGTAAAGCTAATATCGCCACCGCAAAGGCGCAAAACGCGGTAAGGAAGTCCTAATTTAGTAAGCAAACTTTTAGCATGGGTAGTCATTTTTTCAAGAGTTTCGTATGAGCGGTCTGGGTGTTCAATAGTTACAATTTCCACTTTATCGAATTGATGGAGGCGGTTTAAGCCGCGAACATCCTTGCCGTATGAACCAGCTTCACGGCGGAAGCAAGCAGAATAAGCACAATTCTTAAGAGGAAAGTCGCTCTCTTTAAGAATAACATCACGGTAAATGTTAGTTACAGGTACTTCAGCAGTAGGTATGAGGTAAAAGTTATCCATTTGACAGTGGTACATTTGACCTTCTTTATCAGGAAGTTGACCAGTTCCGTAAGCAGAGTCTTCGTTTACCATATATGGCGGTTGAATTTCAACAAAGCCTGCTGCTGTAGCTTCATCTAAGAAAAAATCGATTAAGGCACGTTGTAATCTTGCACCTTTGCCTTTGTAAACAGGGAAACCCGCACCAGTAATTTTAGTGCCAAGCTCAAAATCAATGATGTCGTATTTTTTTACTAAATCCCAGTGAGGTAGGGCTTCAAAATTAAAATTTGAAGCATCGCCTTCAGTGTATATAATTTCATTTTCTTCCGCACCCTTTCCTGGTTTTACAGTTTCATTTGGAAGATTAGGAAGAAGAACCAATTTGCTTTGAAGCAGTTGTTCCTGTTCTTGAAGTTTTGTTCTGTAGGTGCGCTCATTCTCTTTGAGTGAAGCCATTTCGACTTTGATAGATTCAGCTTCTTCGCGTTTGTTTTCCTTAAAAAGTTGTCCAATTTTTTTTGCTCCTTGGTTTTGAGCCATCAAATTATCGTCAATTTGCTTTTTAAGACTTCTATTTTCGTTGTCTAATTTTATGATTTCAGAAACTAAATCAGTGGCATCAAAGTTTTTGATTTTCAACCTATCAATAACTTGTTGTGGATTTTCTCTTAATAGTTGAATTTGTAACATCTTCTGAATTTTTTTGAACCGCAAAGATAGTATTTTATGCAATAATACGATGATTTTTTCATACGAAAAATAAAGCATCGTTTTATTTTGGCGTCTTTGTTGTCGTCCTCGCACATCTCTTTCTTACGGGTGTTGCTGTACAAGTCCAATATGTAAATTTTTTCAAAGGTATATAGTAATCCCATTTCAATGCGTAACCCCTGCAAACTATATGGACTTTGTATTATAACTTTTTTACATAGCAAAAGCGTTTTCGCTTTATCTTCGCAGTTCGAAACTTGGAAAATTTCAAATTTATTACTGGACACTAATATAACAATTTCTATTCGCTAATAAAAATGAGTAAAATTACTCATTGACATTTATAATTTTAAATTGTTACTTTGCAGTCTGGAAAAAACAGCGTTTGTTCTACCGTTTTTTTTGCTCTAAAATTTGCTAGACAACATCAAGAAACAAGAAAAAATATAATGATATGAAA
>CADBTU010000033.1 GCA_902797625.1 uncultured Bacteroidota bacterium
AAATTTTTCGATTACCTGATGAATCAGTTTTCTCTACCAGATGAAGTTTTTGGTCCTGTATCCATTCAGGAATTGAAAAACGATAATTATATAAGAAAAACCGACCATTATTTGCCGAAAGCACAGTTTGCATTCTTGGACGAAATATGGAAAGCGAATCCTGCCATTCAAAATGCGTTGTTGACCATTCTAAATGAAAGAATTTTCAGAAATGGAGGAAATGTTGAAAAAGTTCCATTGATTGGTTTTATGTCAGCTTCCAACGAACTTCCTGAAAAAGACAGTGGTCTTGAAGCCATTTTTGATAGATTTTTGGTGAGATTGTTAGAGTTGCCTATTTCTGACGAAGACAATTTCCGTGAAATGATTTCGTCTGAAAGAAAACTGAACATTGGATTGGAGAACAAAGACAAACTTACTGTTAACGATATTAAAGAAATACAATCCGAGTCAGAAAAGGTGGAATTGTCTGATGAATGCTACAATGTGATTAAAGCAATAAGAAAGCTTATTGAAGAAAAAAACAATGAAAGTAACCGTGAACCAAATGAAAGATATACTATTTCTGACCGAAGATGGAAGAAAATTGTGAATCTTATGCGTGTTTCCGCTTGGTGCAACGGAAGATCGGAAACAGACTTGATGGATGCTTCTTTAATTGCGGATTGCATATGGAGTACTGTGAATCAAGAAAAAGAATCAAAAGATATCGTAAAGGAAGCTATTGAGAATTTTGGCATGGAATGTGTGGTTGATTATGGTGAATGTGAAAAAGGAGTTAGAGAATTGATAACAGATATAGATAATAATTTCTTTGAAAAAGATGTGTATGTTACTATTAAACAGACTGATAGACAAACGAATGATACAAGAGAGTATTATATTATAGAAGATAATGACGGCCATGAATATCTGATTTCAATCCGCTGTTATTCATTTGCAAGAAATTACTTCCATTATTTTATGAGATATGGTAAGGAAGAAAAATATGAGACAGTTCCAGTTGCAAAAGTGAACATTGATCTGATAAATGCAATAGTTAAAGTAGATGGTATACGTTTTAGATTGGTACGTGCGTCAAAGTCTATGGCGGAAAAGACGCGTAAAGCTACAGTAGCGTATTTTGATGATACTATAAAAACACAAAAAGATGCAATTAAGGAACAAATTTATAGTATTGAGGCACAAATCGGAGGCTTGGATACTCAGTTTAAAAATAACTTGTTTGCCGATTGTGATTCATATTATGGGATTATTTTTGAGGAACAGATAAATATGAAAACCAAATTCGACAAACTCCTGAAAGAAATTGATATCCAACAGGCACGTTATAAGGCACTTCTTTGAGGACAATGATTGTCGGTGGCCTATAATTGGAAATAAACAATTGAGTAATAATGGGACAAGAAAATAAGCTGCCTCGCGGTCAGGCAGAACGACTGCTTCAATTGATAAATGAAGCCGAACACAATTTGAAACGCATTGAAAATGGTGAAATTACAGAAGAATGTGTTTCTGTTTTTCAAGTGAAATTTATGCAGATTTTCGAAATGGTGAAGCGTTATGATCTTGAGGGGAGACATACTGCAAGGGAATTCAGAAATCAAATCGCACACAGTGATAACAATGATTTATTTCTGAAGGAACTCCCTAATATTAAAAATGCATTTGAGAAGCTCAAAAAGAATAAACGCAAGTGCGGACAGATTATCAATAAAGACTCTAAGAATAAGGACAAACGCCGTTTTGAGCGATACGCAGATAGCAAACGATTTGGCAACAAAGAAACTCGTAAAAAAACTGTCAATGCTCTGGAAGATTCCTTTAACAATAGCATTGATAACAATAATAAATCTGTATTTCCATCCCAAAGTGAAACTCTTTCCAAAACAGTTAGTGATATTTCCGAAGAGGTGAAAAAGTATATCGGAGATCATCAAGGATTGTCGAACAATGTGCAAGCTGATATTCTGAATTGGTCTCAAAGAGTCTCGACAGTCAGTGAGATTTTAACAAATGGTCATTTTCAGAAGGAAAGAAATTTTCTTGAGAAAATTAAAAAGTCTGGAGGTGTTGATTTTTTTGATAATTTTGAACAATTTGAAAGCGAATATTATAGCATAGAGACTGCAGATAAAAGTTTTGAGATGCAGCATTACAGAAAATTGCTGCAGGAGGATATTTCAAAGTTAGGCGATAAACCTAAAAAAGAAGACCTTGAAGATTTTAAGAATGCGTATTTTCAAGCATTAGTAAAATCGTTAACGAAAAATTTTAATACTCGCAAAGCTTCTTACGAGCAAAAATTGATTGACGAAAAACGCAAAAAGTTTTTGAAAGAACTCTATGAGAAAATCGAGAAGTTCAAAAGACTAGAACAATTGCTTCAGCCGATTATTGATGATTTGGGACGTGGATATTTGTGGGATCTGTCTAACCAGCCTTTCCAAGATTACGGTTTTGATATTTTGAAAAAATATGCGGCACTTCTAAAAAATGATAGTGCACTACAGGAATTCGCCGAGTTGCTCGGCAAACAGAGTGCTACAGCAAAAGAAGTGGAAAAGAAAATCATTGAGGAAATAACCATAAGTAGAGAATACCACCCTCAACCAGCTCAACGAGGAAATGTTGTAGGCTTTGAATATTCAAATGAGATAAGCAGGGTTCTTCCATCGGAAACCGCATTGTTGATCGAGCCAGATCTCGAGGGCTTATTCTATATGAAGTTTGTTGAAAAACGATTGCTCTCATATCGTTATTCGCAAAATATTGCCGAAACATTAAGAGAAACTCATTTAAGGGAGATAGAAGTCACAAAGTCCAAAAATGTAACAGGGCCAATAATCATTTGTGTTGATACCAGTGGAAGTATGCGTGGGGTACCTGAACAAACAGCTAAAATTGCAACATTCGCTTTGGCAAAGATAGCAATGCGACAACGAAGAAGTTGTTTCCTGATATCTTTTTCTACTGGTATAGAGACACTTGATATGTCTGCTTTTAAAAAAACTAATGCATTGGGTACTCTTGTGGATTTCCTTAACAAATCATTTAATGGTGGTACGGATGCGCAACCAGCCCTTTATGAGTGTTTACGTCAATTAAAAACAGAAGAATACAAGAATGCTGATGTCCTGTTGATCTCAGATTTTGTAATGAAAAAATTGTCTCCAGAAATTGTATCGGAAATAAAGAGAGCTCAGTCCAATGGTACGTTTTTTTATTCCTTGGTGGTAGGTGATTCCGCTAATAACAGCGCAATAGAGTGTTTTGATGAAAATATCAACTATAATCCGTATGATGAATACTCACGTAGGGAATTTCAAGAAAGAATAAGAAAAATAAGGTACAAGCGGAATACAGTTAATTCCGTATAAAAAGTTGGTTTTAAGAGTGAAAATACAAGAGCGTATAACTCTCCTTGCCGCAAGACGGAGAGTCGAGCCGACGTTCTTATATTTCAAACACACCCTTGGGGGCTCAGAGGGTGCGTGATAATGCCGTGATAGTGCAGATGAGAAAAAGTTATGAGAAAAAACACGGTAAGGAGAAAGATAAAATACTACAACCCAATAAAAAGGGGCTAAATGTAGTGCTTTCATTTTGAACAACTTATTGGTTTTAATTTGTTTGGTCCATAGACGATAATAATATGAATTCACAAGAAAAAGAATTGTACAACCTCGTTAAGGCGGGAGTAAAGCTCATTCAAATAGTCAGCTATGAGACATTGCGCTTTCATGGAATGCTAATCCATGTTTCGGAAGAAATGGATAGAGATTTGTATGTTTGGAACAGGACAGAAGGTATAAAAAAGTGGAATAGCGGCAATAGAGCCTTTGAAGAGAAGGATTCTTCTGTCGAAACTCCTGATTCAGCCATAGATTTCTATACAGAGAACGATAATATGGTGCTGCTTTTGGAGGATTTTTATCCCGACCTGACAGAAGATAAGCCCCGCATTATACGAACATTTCGTAATATTGCCATGCAAAATGATGGTAATAAAACGCTTGTCTTCTCGCAGCCCTTTTTACAACTGCCCAAAGAGTTGGAGAAGGATGTTCATGTCTTTGAACTGCCCTACCCAGATTTTGAGGATTTAAAGGCTATATATAAAAAGGTGTGTCGCAAGTACGGATTGTCGGACTCTGAACCCGACCACGAGTTGATTGAGGCAGCACTTGG
>CADBTU010000034.1 GCA_902797625.1 uncultured Bacteroidota bacterium
AATATTATAAATTATTTTTTCGAGCAGCTTGTATCACTATTTCAGCAGCCTTTTCTGAAGTAGAGCCATTTCCAAGAAGTGAATATAACTTTTCGTAATTATTCTTAATCGATAATATATTATCTTCATTATCAACTATTTGCTTCAATTCATAACTAAGTTTTTCGGTATTCAAATCGTGTTGTATTAACTCTGCAACAACTTTTTTGTTCATAATAAGATTGACTAAAGAGATATATGAGATTCCAGAAATAAGATTTTTTGCGATGAGATAAGAAATCTCGCTGCCTGCGTAACACACAACCTGAGGTATTCCTATTAGTGCTGTTTCTAACGTAGCTGTTCCAGAAGCCACAATAGCAGCTTTTGAATTTGCAATCAGAGCGTATGTTTCATCTTTAACTGTTTTAACGTTGCTATCTGTGATGTATCTTGAGTATAGACTTTGGTCGAGCCATGAAACTGTTGAGACCACAAATTGATATTGCGGAAAAAGTGGAACAATCTTTAGCATTTTAGGTAGAATAGCTTCAATTTCCTGTTTTCTACTTCCAGGAAGAAGAGCAACAACCTCTTTATCAAACAGATAGTGATTATTTCTAAAATTTACAACTTTAGGATCTGCGAGTAAATCTTTAGCAACAGCGTCGAGGAGAGGATGCCCTACATAATGAACACTCATTCCATATTTAGCATAAAAATCCTTTTCAAAAGGCAAGATAACCATCATCTCGTCAACATCACGTTTTATTTTTTTTATTCTTCCTTTTTTCCAAGCCCAAATTTGAGGAGAAATGTAATAGACTATTTGGATTTTATGTTTTTTTGCAAATTTAGCAATTCTAAGATTGAAACCTGGATAATCAACCAATATTAAAACGTCAGGTTTGTGATTGAGAATATCTTGTTTACAGCGGCGAATATTTCCAAGTACAGTAGATAGATTTTTAAAGACTTCCCAAAAGCCCATAAAAGCCATCTCCTTATAGTGAGTTACAATGTCGCAGCTTACACTTTTCATTAAATCACCGCCCCAAAAGCGAAATTTGGCATCGGGGTCTTTTTTCTGAATAGCTTTCATCAAATTATGAGCGTGTAGGTCGCCAGAGGCTTCCCCAGCTATTATATAGTACTTCATCTTACGAAAGAAGTTTTTTTACTAATTCTGAAACTGTTTTATTGTCGGCTTTACCCGCAAAAATTTTAGTAGCTAATCCCATAACTTTACCCATATCTTTCATTCCTGAAAATCCATTATCTGAGATAATAGCTTTAATTGTTACTTCTATCTCTTCTTCTGACAACATTCCTGGAAGATATTTTGAAATTATTTCTGTTTGAAAAATTTCTTCAGCATAAAGGTCTTCACGATTTTGAGCTTTATACATCTCTGCTGCATCTTTACGCTGTTTTACTAATTGCTTAAGAATCTGTATTTCAGCTTGTTCATCTATTTCTCCTGAACCACCTTTTTGTGTTTTAGCCAACAATATTGATGATTTCACAGCTCTTAAAGCGGCAAGTTTTTTGGAGTCGCGCGCCAACATTGCAACTTTAATATCTTCATTAATAACGTTTTCTAATGACATATTTTTAAAATTTTGATATACAATAAATAGTCGTAATTATTTTACACAAACAATAATAGAGTGTCCTAAACCGAGATTATCGTGGATAGTTTCAACCTTTAATCCCGACTCTTTCACAATACGAATCAAATCATCAGAATGATACATCTTACTATTTCCATTTGCAATCGCAGTAAAATAGAGACTAATTTGAGTAAGGCAAAAAGCTGCTGTTTCAAATCTTTGTCTATCCCAAAGAGTTTCCATAATATAAAGTCTTGTATTTTCAGACATCACATTTGCTGCTCTTCGCAAAATACTAAGAATTTCATCTTCGCCAAAACAGTCTAAAAACTGACTCATCCAAATAGCCTCATATTGAATATTAGTAGGAAATGTTGCATTTTCATCAAGGAGATTTGCTGGGTAGCCGTGAATGCGGTTGGCGCCTGGCTTTCCAGCGGTTTGGTGTCGCATAAGTTGCAGTTGCTGAGGTAAATCCACAATTGTAACTTGAACTTTCGGATTATGTTGAACACACTGCAAAGCCCAGCGCCCTGTGTTGCCCCCCACATCCATAAGGTTATTAACTGGATTATCAAAAACAATCTTTAAAGCCTCATCAAAAGAACAATCACTATAATAATGATCAAAAGCAAACCAACTATCTTGAATATTTTCAGGCAGCGACGACAAACCTTCGTAAACAGTAAGCCAATTTCCGAAATGTTTCAAACCTTCAGGTTTTCCATTTTTTAAAGATTCTTCAAGATTGAACATCCCCACATAATTAACATCGTGATTAAAATCTAAATTCACTCTTGTAGATTTGTCATTAAGTAAGAAAAATCCAATTTTGGAAATTGAAAATTTTTCAGTTTCTGTATCTACTTTTACTATGGACATTGTTAAAGATGCTTCTAAGAGACATTTTGCTGAATATTTTGATATATTGGCTTTTTCAGCTATTTCATCAACAGTAAGTGGTTCTTCATCAATCATTTCTAATATTCCCCACTTAATCATAATACGTGCTACTTGAAACACTATAGGTCCAAAGGCTATAATTTGAGCAAAAAATTGAGCTTGATAAGCCGATAGTGTATCTTTAGAATATTGTTCTTTCAGTGATTCGCTTAGATTCATATTTTATAGTTTTATTTTCTTTATTACAATTGCGGAATTAGTACCGCCAAAGCCAAAAGAATTGCTAATGATATTATTCAATTCGCAGGGTATTGACTTAGTCGCGATATTAAGTTTTTCTGAATATAGATCGGGGTTATCAAAATTGATATTTGGTGCAACAAAATTATTTTGAAGCATTAATATTGAATAAACAACCTCGCTTGCGCCAGCCATCCAGCATTCATGTCCTGTCATGCTTTTAGTAGAACTGATAAGAGCGTGAGTTCCAGAGAAGAGTCTATCAAGAGCAATAGCTTCGAACATATCACCTTGTGGTGTGCTTGTTGCGTGGGCGTTCACATAATCAATATCTTTTGTTGAGATATTTGCACTTTTAAGTGCACGTAACATAGCAATAGTGCTTCCATCGTCTGAAGGCTGGGAGATTCCACCTCCATTAGAAGAGAATCCATATCCTGTTATTTCAGCGAGAATGGGTGCACCGCGGCGCACTGCACTTTCATATTCTTCGAGCACCACGGCTGCAGCGCCACCGCTGGGAATCAATCCATCGCGGTCTCTATCAAAGGGTCGAGATGCTTTTTGGGGCTCCGACATCCTTTTCGAGAAAGTTCCTAAAGCATCAAACGTTGCCATTGAAAAATGGTTTACTTCTTGAGCTCCACCGCAAATCACAACATCTTGCAAACCTTGTTTTATAAGCAAAAAACCTAAACCTATCGAATGACTACCGCTTGCACACGCCGCACTAACCGAAAAATTTATCCCTCTCAAACGAAAAATACTACTCAAGTTCATATTTACCGTAGAATTCATTGATTGAAATATGAGTCCAGAACCAAGAAGGGCGGTATCGTGTTTCTCCGACATTATTTTTTCTGCTTCAATTACAGGTTTTGCAGAAGAATCGTTACCAAATATTATACCAACTTCATTATCGTACAAGAATTGTTCATCTATATAAGCCTGTTCAAACGCTTCACGAGCAGCCATATATGAAAATTCGGCTTCTTCTGAAAGTCCAGCTCGCAGACGACGATGTAGTAAAGATTTCAAGTCTGGCTTTGGTACAATACCCGTTAAATCTGATTGATAACCATACTCTAATCTAATATCTTCTCTGCCGACTCCTGATTTTCCATTTTGCAAAGAAAGCAATACTTCTTCTTTGGAAGTGCCTATACACGACCAAATTCCCATTCCTGTAACAACTACTCTTCTCTCTTTCATAATTTTCGGCAAATAATCTTTAAGAATACAAACCTCCATTTACTTGGATAACTTGTCCTGTAATATAAGATGCTTCAGGGCTGGCGAGGAAAGCAACAACCGCAGCAACTTCTTCGGGAGTACCGAATCTCGCAGCTGGTATCATCTTTTTAAGCATATCTTCATCTAAATCTTTCGTCATATCTGTTAAGATGAATCCTGGAGCCACAGCGTTAACTGTAATTTTTCTTTTAGCAACTTCTTGAGCGAGAGCTTTAGTAGCACCTATAATAGCAGCTTTTGCAGCACTATAGTTGGTCTGTCCTGGAACGCCCTTTAATCCCGATAAAGAAGCAATATTTATAACTCGCCCTTCTCTATTAGATAGCATAGGTTTTATCAAACGACGAGTAATATAGAAAAATCCATTCAAAGGTGTATCAATAACATTGTGCCAATCCTCTTCACTCATCATCATCATTAAATTATCTCTACGATTACCAGCATTGTTTACAAGAACCGAGATAAAGTCTTCTGGATGAGTATTTTCCCAATGTTGAAGTGCCGTTTCCACAACTTTTCCATCAGATATATCAAACTTTAAAAGTTCGCAAATGCCACCTATTTCTTCAATAAGTCGCTTTGTTTCATTTGCAGCTTCATCGTTGCTAACGTAATTTATTACTATTGCGTAACCATTTTGGGCTAATTTCAAGGCTATTGCTCTTCCTATACCTCGAGAGCCGCCTGTAATCAATGCGTATTTCATTATAATGTTATCTGATATTGTCTTAAAAATGTTTCAACTTTACGTAAATCCTCATAAAAAGGAGTGTCTTCAATGAATTTAGGACATATATTACGAACTTGTTTATATATCTTTTTAGTAAAAGGAGATATATCATTACTAATATTCAAACAATCAATAGCTTGCGCTAAAGCAATAAAATGTATTGACATTACCTGCCATACATTATCTATAACACGTTTGGTTATTAAAGCCGTATTGGTTCCCATGCTCACAATATCTTGGTTATCGTTATTATTCGGAATACTATGAACATAGTTTGGCATAGCGAGTGTTTGACATTCTGCAGTTGTAGATGTTGCTGTAAATTGACAAGCTTGCATTCCGTAATTTAATCCTAATTGTCCAAGATTTAAAAATGGAGGTAAAATACCATTTATCCTATCATGGAAAAGGTAGTTTAGTTGACGCTCAATAGTCATTGCCAATCTTACCATGGCTATTTTCACTTTATCTTGCTCTAAAGAAATATAATCACCGTGAAAATTTCCACCGTGATAAACGTTCTTTGAAACTGGATCGACAATTGGATTATCACACGCTGAATTAACCTCATCCTCAAGCACTTGTTTACAATTATTGAGAGTCTCTAAAATTGGTCCGAAGATTTGAGGAATACAACGTAGCGAGTAATATGCTTGAACTTTATGCTCAAAAATTTTCTCAGAATGATTTCCATCATACAGGGCGTGTTCGCGTTTAAGGAGGCGTTTGCTACCTTTGGCCAAGAGACGCATTTTCTCGGCAACAAGCTGTTGTCCATAATGATGACGCACATTGTTAAGTTGTTCCGACATCAGGTCGTCATAAGAGTTTGCTATCTCGTTCATCATCACACTTGCCACAATTGCGAGATTTAGGAGTTTTTCGGCTTCATATTGATTAACAATCGATATTCCAGTCATTACACTGGTTCCATTTGTTATTGATAGACCTTCTCTTATATGAATTTTGAAAGGTTTTAAATTGCACTCAGAAAGTACATCTATTGCTTTGCGCCATTGATTTTCATAATGCACTTCTCCTTCTCCTATCATAGTTAAAGCTAAATGAGCTAATTGAACTAAGTCGCCACTTGCACCCACGCTTCCATGTTGAGGTATCAAAGGATAGATATTATGATTTATCATCTCAACAAGGAGTTTCACAAGGTCGGGGTGAACTCCTGAGCGGGCTTGTAAAAATGTTCCAAGACGTGCCACCATAGCGGCTCTTACATAAATATCGGGTAAAGGTTCGCCAGCTCCTGTTGAATGACTGCGTATGATATTGTACTGCAACGCTTTCAGGTCGCTATCCTCTATTCTCCATTGAGCCATAGGACCAAAGCCTGTATTTATGCCGTATATTATCTTTTCTGATGAAAAATTTTTAAGAAAGTGGTAACATTCAGACACTTTCTTAATTGGCAGACGGTTAATAGATAATTTCTTGTTGTCAAAAACTATCTTTTCTATTTCTGAAAACGAAAAAATTCTACTCTTCATCTCAATAAATAGTTTATTCTGTAGTAAAAAACGGCGGCAAAGATACTATTTTTTAAATTCGTAACTATCACTTTTTGTTTGGATGTAGATTCTTTCTACCCGCAAAAATCATAGATAGGCCTAAAGATTTCGTACATTTGTAAGTTATGAAGTAGCTTGTTTTTTCTCTACAGATTATTACACACCACAGTATTTTTTAAAGTTTATCTTTCAAAAATTTTGACGTATAAGATTCTTCACATTTTAGAAGATCTTCTGGTGTTCCTTCAAAGACTATTTTTCCGCCATATTCACCGCCCTCTGGACCGAGGTCTATTATCCAATCGGCACACTTTACAATCTCCATATTATGTTCAATAACAACTACTGAATTTCCGTGCTCAACAAGTCTGTTAAATGAATCATATAACTTATGAATATCATGAAAATGTAATCCTGTTGTAGGTTCATCAAAAATAAAGAGCTGGTGTTGCTTTGAATCATCTTGTATAAGAAAGCAGGCCAATTTCATACGTTGAGCTTCTCCGCCTGATAGAGTTGCAGACTGCTGACCTAAAACGAGATATTCTAAACCTACATCGTTTAGGGCTTTAAGTCGGCGCATAATATTCTCAATAATATCATTACTTGGAAGTGAGCTAAAAAAGACCATAGCTTCCAAAACCGTCATATTCAACACATCATTTATATCTTTCTCTGCAACTTTAACATCAAGAGCATCATCGCGAAAACGTTTTCCAGAACACGATGGGCAAACCATTTCCACATCTGCCATAAATTGCATATTGATACGAATGACACCTTCGCCCTCGCACTCTTCACAGCGCCCACCAGGAACATTAAAAGAGAAAAATCCAGATTTATAATTCCGTTGTTTTGATAGAGGTTGAGCCGCATACAATTCTCTTACATAGTCAAATATTTTAATATAAGTTGCTGGATTTGAACGCGTTGAACGACCAATAGCATCTTGATCCACCAATACAACTCCCGACAATTTGGAAATATCGGCATTGATAGAACGATAACGACCTTGTTTTGCTTTGCCTCTTTCAATAAGACTGCTTACTGCAGGAAAAAGGATATCTGTTATGAGAGAACTCTTTCCAGATCCACTAACACCTGTAATAACAGTAAAGCATTCAAGTGGAATTTTTACATCGACATTTTTAAGATTATTTTCGCGTGCACCATTGATTTCTATATAGTTACGCCATTTTCTACGATATTTAGGAACAGGAATTATTAACGAATCATCACTTCCTATAACCATACCTCTTAAATATTGAGCTGTGAGATTATCAGACAATTTAAGTAGTTCTTTGAAATTTCCAGAAAACATCACTTCTCCGCCAAATTGACCTGCTTTCGGACCAATATCCACAATATAATCAGCAGCGCGAATTATCTCCTCATCGTGTTCAACAACAACAACCGTATTTCCTATATCTCGTAGTTTTTTTAGTACACCAATCAATTTTTGAGTATCACGGGGATGGAGTCCTATACTGGGTTCATCTAAAATATAAAGAGACCCCACAAGACTACTTCCTAAAGATGTTGCAAGATTAATTCTTTGAGATTCTCCGCCTGAGAGAGTAGAACAGTTTCTATCTAAAGTAAGATAGCCTAAACCGACTTCATCAAGCAGACTTACACGCCGTTGTAATTCTCTAATAAGTATTTTTGCCACCTCCTGCTCGTATTCACTTTCATATTGAAATTCATCAAAAAACACTTTCAAATTTGATATTGACATTGATAACATCTGAGATATAGACAAATTTCTAACCTTTACATATTGAGCATCAGCACGTAATCGACTACCTTTACATTCAGGACAGATTTCAAAACCTCTATAACGTGCCTGCATCACCCTAAACTGAATTTTATAAGTATTAGCTGCTACAAATTCAAAAAATTGAGTTATTCCATAAACACCCTCTTTAGGGTTTCCATACCACAACAATTCATATTCTTCTTTTGTAAGGTCATCTATAGCGCGATAAATAGGAAAATTGAGTTTTGATGCAGTTTTTATAAACTGACGTTTCCATTCGCTCATAACTTCACCATGCCAGCAAGCCACAGCATCTTCTGCTACAGACAGTTGACGATTTGGAAATACCAAGTCTGCACTCACACCTTCTACCCTACCCGTTCCAGAACAAAATTTACAAGCACCATAGGGATTATTAAAACTAAAAAGATTAACAGAAGGTTCTTCAAAACTCATTCCATCTGCCTCAAAAGTGTTGCTAAATTCTTTTACAACCACGTCTTCTCCTTCAATTTGAATTGAGCAACGACCCTTCCCCTCAGCAAAAGCCATTTGAATAGCATCATACAATCGACTATTCTGCGAAGATATATTGTCTGACTTAAAACGATCTATCATTATGAAAACATCTTTAACAAGTTTGTTATTTACATTCTTTAAAAAATCTTCTATTTCATATATTGATTTCTTAAAAAATAGACGGCTAAAACCTTGTTGTTGATATATTTTTATCTGTTCGGTAAGAGTTCGCCCCTCCACCACAATTATAGGTGCTAAAATATAAACTTTCTGACCTTTAGTAATATTTTGAATATAGCTTATAACATCTTTTACGTCATGTCTTTTTACTTCAGTACCACTAATTGGAGAAAAAGTCTGTCCTATACGAGCAAAAAGAAGTTTAAGGTATTCGTATATTTCCGTAACAGTTCCCACTGTTGAACGGGGATTCTTAGAAAGGATTTGCTGTTCAATAGCTATTGCTGGTGGAATACCCTTAACAGATTTAACATTTGGCTTACGCATTCTGCCCATAAATTGACGTGCATAAGAACTCAAACTTTCCACATAGCGTCGTTGGCCTTCAGCATAAAGCGTATCGAAAGCCAAAGATGATTTCCCAGAACCTGACAAACCTGTTATCACTATCAACTTATTTCTTGGAATATCAAGATCTATATTCTTAAGATTATTGACATTTGCACCTCTAATCTCTATATTTTTTTCTTTTCCTGACATCGTTTTCAAATAGTTATTCTGTAATTAACGAAGATTTTATTTTTCAAGCAATGATATCCTGAATTACAAGTCCTGCTAAGGTAAAACCAAAAATTGCAGTAATGTATGAAATGGTTCCATTAGTTATAGGTTTATCCAAGCCCACTGGAGATTTATCATCATTTTGAGAATCACCTTTATTTTGCAGTAGTTCAGGAGAGTAAACACAAAGAAATTTCTTTGAAGGATATTGTTTATTTTGCTTAAATTTTTTTCTTAGTGCGCGAGCAAGAGGACATCCATAAACTTTCCAAAACTCTGTTACTGCAATCTTCTGAGGATTTAGCTTTAGAGCAGCTCCCATAGAAGAAAACAGTGGAACTCCAAGTTCGGTTGTTTTAAGAATAAGATGAGCTTTATGTGTTAAACTATCTATTGCATCAACAACATAATCAAACGAGGGCAAATCATACGATTCCCAATTTTCAGAAGTATATATATTTTGAATTGCTGTAATTTTAACGTTGATGGCAATTGTTTCGAGTCGTTGTTTTAGTACTTGAACTTTTGGAAGGCCAATTGTTTGCGTTGTAGCCTGCAGTTGACGATTAACGTTAGACGGTGCCACTGTATCAAGATCTACAATTGTTAAATTTTTGACACCGCTACGCACCAAACTTTCAGCGCACCAACTTCCAACGCCGCCTACCCCAAAAACTATCACATTTACCTCTGAGATACGTTTCAGGGCATCTTCACCCACGAGCAAACTTGTGCGTGAGAATAGCGCTTTTTCATCAATCGTTGAAAAGTTGTCCATTGTCGATTAAAAATTGAGTACACTCCTCAAAAGTGTTAAAAGTATGGTTTTCGGGTACTAAATCAGGAATCACATTCATTGTTTTGAGCATATACATCGGCTGAGGCTGAATAATTGTCATCAGAATCACAACTCCTCTATCTTGAAGTTCTTTAACGGCTGTTTCCATTGCATACAACCCCGATTGATCCATAAAACTTACTAATCTCATACGAATAACAACAAGTTTAGCATCAAGCGGTATATCTGACATAACACTTTGAAACTTCGTAATAGTTCCAAAAAATATAGGACCATTAAGACGTTGAATATATATTTTGTGTTTAATATTTTCTGGGAGTCCAGATTCATCGTGCCAAGGACTCTCCTTATCGAAATGTGTCATCTCTGAAGAGCTATAACCGCCTTCAACGAGGTCGCTAGCGCGCTTCATAAACAAAACGCAGGCTATAACCATTCCTATGCCAACTGCCGTAAGCAGATCGACAAAAACTGTAAGCAGGAAAACAATAATTAGGACGAGGGCATCAGCACGAGGTATCTTCAACAAATCTTTAAATCCACGGAAATCGATGATTCCTATTCCCACACTAATGAGAATACCCGCTAAAACTGATAATGGAACATACTTCACCAAGCTGCCGAGTCCAAGTAAAACCGACAAAAGAAATATTGAATGTACCATACCACTGATTTGCGTACGTCCACCGCTTTTTACATTTACAACTGTTCGCATTGTTGCTCCTGCACCACTAATTCCACAGAATAGGCCACTAATCATATTGCCAATACCTTGACCTATCAATTCTCTATTACTGTTATGATGAGTCTTAGTAATATTGTCGGCAACTACAGATGTTAAAAGTGTGTCGATACTTCCTAATCCAGCAAGTGTTAAACCTGGTATTACTGAAGCCTTTAAAACTATATACCAATCAATACTATTTAGAGACACAGCTTCTTTAGCAAAAAATGGCAATGGAAATCCTGATGGGATATGACCTATCAACAACTTTTCATCTATGTTTAAGAATAGAGATATTATCGTAATAACAATCAGTGCAACTAACGTTGAAGGAACCTTTTTGGTTAATAATGGAAATAGATAAATAACAGCTATTGTTCCTAATCCGAGAAGTAGAGCAGTGTATGATATTCCACCTGCAACGCGCTCTGGAAACTGACTTATCATATCTATAACTAACACTGGCGACTTGCAGCCTATCAGCGGATATAATTGCTGAATAATAATAATAACACCAATACCACTCATAAAGCCTGACAACACTGGGTATGGAATATAACGAACATATTTTCCTATCTTTAATACACCAAATATAATCTGAAAAATTCCGCAAAACACGCCAGCTAACGACATACTTATAAGCACGGCTCCTATTGAATGTTGTGATGCCCAAACACCACTAAGTAGCGAAGCTGTTATCACCGTCATAGGGCCTGTAGGTCCACTAATTTGGGAATGAGTCCCACCAAATAGAGATGCAAAAAATCCTAAAAATGCAGCTCCTACCAAACCCGCTAATGCACCCATCGAACTTGACATAGGATCGTCTATACCTCCAAAAGCCTGAATACCAAACGCTAAGGCTAACGGTAAAGCTACTATTCCTGCTGTTATTCCTCCAAATATATCTCCTTTTATGTTGTCAGTCTTGATAAATGACATATTTTTTTAATTTATTAATTATTGTCTTCCTAAATTTCTAAATGATTTTAACAATATTCTCAAATCATTACCTACTGAATAATCTCTCGCATACAACTCTTCTATTCTTTTCGACATTTCTACAGAGAACTCTATATCATTGTAAATATCTAAAGGAAAAAGAACCCCATTTGGCAAAAACTCATCTACTTTATTCATACTTTTTATTCCTATCCATGTTTTTTTCCCTAATAAAACTGAAAATAAATTACGAATAAAACCTTTTTTATTATTCACAAACCAAATATCTATAGGAAAAAAAATGAATAACACTAACGATGATAGAAAATCGAAAATACGTTTAAAATGTAAATTACGCGCTTTACTTAGAAGATTTACAGGAACTGAATACAGGTCATCAAGAGAAAATATAGAAGAACCACCTATGAGAAATAGCGAATCTTCTGGAGCAATTTTATATTCTATTTGTTTATATTGAAGACGGCTCATCCAGCTGATTATCTGTTCAGAAGATAGGTCGCGACCGCAGAAAACAACCTCATCAATTCTATACACAGTTATCAACTCTTCGAGGTTTGCAACATTTCCTATGTATAGATTGTGGTCGTAAAGAGAACTATCGGTTGTTACAAGACCCACAAATTCATTTTTAACATACATAGAACGCACCATCTGAAGAACTCTATCTAATTCATTAGGCGAACCCACGATAATCATTCTTTTGGCTGTATTTTGTTTTGAAAATCCAGCTATATTACATTTTTCGCAGAGATAACGTAAAAAATTAACCACTATAATCGTCCACATTGCACCCATAACCACAACAGCTCTTGAGAAGCGCATTGTTTCTGGCAAAAGAGCATATATAGCCAATACTATAGCTGCACCAATAATAATTCCTCTGTTGAGCCGGTTACGAGAATAAGGTTGTTTATAACCCTTATTAAGAAGAATTGATATTTGCCACAAAAAAACATAACAAGGTAATACCAAATAATAATAGTAATCGGGAAAAGCAGAATCACGATGCGACAAAACCGCGTATTCCCAATATTTAGATATGCAAAAAAAACCTAAGAGAATGACAATAAAATCTATTATTGGTAATAGTAAGCGACTAACAATTCGCTTAAGTGCTGCCAAGGCTGCGCGGAGCCAAATCGCAACGTTGATAAAAAAAATGAATATCTTGGCATTATTTGAAGAGAAATGCTTCTGCGCGAATATCTGCATAGCCTTATAAAAAACATATACATAATTAAGGCTGCCCTTCTTTGTGCTCTCGCCCTTATAATGTATTATTCGCGTTTCTGGAAAATAATAGTTTTTATATCCTCCTTTAAGAATACGATACGATAAATCAATATCTTCACCGTACATAAAGTAGTCTTCGTCTAAAAATCCTACATTGTTTAAAGTTTCGCGGCGAAGAAACATAAAAGCTCCTGATAGCACTTCTACGTCAGAAGTCTGATTTTCAGCGATATAAGTAGCATGGTAGGCTCCAAACTTGTTAGATTTTGGAAACAATTTCGACAGACCAAACAATTTATAGAATGCCGACGAAGGATATGGGACTCCACGCTTTGATTCGGGCAAAAAGCGACCGTTGCCATCAACCATCTTAACGCCAAGTCCACCAGCATCAGGATGAGAATCCATAAATGCTATACACTTTTCAAAAGTATCCTCTTCAACTACTGTATCTGGATTTAAGAGTAGAACATACTCACCCTGCGATCCCTTAATTGCTTGATTGTTAGCCTTTGCAAAACCAACATTATCTTTATTTTCAATTAAACGTACATTAGGAAATTTTGCACGCACCATCGCAACAGAATTGTCGGCTGAGTTATTATCTACAACTAATATCTCACCATCAATATTTTGTAACGCACGTTGCGCCGAAGCTATGGCTTGCTCTAAAAAAGCACAAACATTATAATTGACAATAACTACGCTTAGTTTCATTACTTCTTAGAAATAAGCAAGAACTGTTTTCTTTGATACTACTTTGTCGCCTTTATTTACAGCCACTTTAACTCCTTTAGGAAGGAAAACATCAACACGAGATCCGAATTTTATCATTCCAACCTCTTCGCCTTGTTCAACATGATCGCCAACTTCTGGGTAACTAATAATTCTACGTGCTACAAAACCCGCTATCTGACGGAATAAAACCTCCTCTTCACCCTTAACAACTATCGTGTTATGCTCATTATCAACAGATGATTTTGGAAGCTTTGCAAGTACATACTTTCCTGGATGATATGCAGTGTAAGAAACCTCACCTGTAATCGGATAACTATTAACGTGAACGTTATTGATTGACATAAATATAGAAATCTTTGTGCGTTCATCTTTGAAGTACTCGTGCTCAAAGGCACTTCCTATGTAAACTATTGTTCCATCTGCAGGCGAAACCACTCCATCAGAAACAATGTTAACTACACGTGTTGGAACTCTGAAAAAACGAACTATCAAGGTCCCTAAAATTAACATTATTGAAAAAAAGATAACGTTAACCCACCAAAGATGAGCTATAAACAAAACATAGCACAAAGATGTTAGTACTATAGTGAACAGACTGACTCCTATTATCAGCTTGCCCGCTTGATGAAACTTCATCATTGACAACTACTTTTTATAAAGAATATATGTTTGAACTGGAACCATATCACGAGATGATATAGTGGTAAACTGACGTGGATAATTTTTACTATTCATATAATTTACACCATCATAGCTATAGGTAATATCTTCAACTCTTGACAAACTTCCAGACACTGTTGTTTCTATATGTTCAGACAATTTATTATTCACATAGTAACCACCGTAATTAGCATATATAAAAGATAAACCATAGAATGGATTATATGATTCTTCGTCGTAAGTAAAGGTGCGTGTAACAACTGTTTGAGAGAGAGGATACTCTTCAAGCACAGTGGAAATGTTCTTATAATCTTTACGTTTGCCTGGATCGTAGGTAAAAGTTTTACGAGAGTTGAAAACCATATCCTTACTTTGACTTTGAGAAAAAATTTCGGCAACGTGCTCATAATTACCAATGAGTCTATCATATAGAGCGTGTGGCTTATTCTTTAAAAATGATTCAAAAAATTCGCGATCGTATGTTTCTTCTATTGTGGTAATTCGTTTTGTATCATCATCATGTTTTACCAGCATCTCCATACGTAAAACACCATCAATAAAATAACTCATTTTATCAACTAAACGGTCGGTGTTCTCTATTTTTATCTCTTCTGTATAATCAGCACCTTTGTGAATTATTTTAGACAAAGATTTATCTTTGTTGTAGGTAAAATCGTATGTTTCACCATTATCGCAAACTATTTGTGTAAGAGTTTTTCCTTTGCCATTTTTATCATAAACAAACGTTTCGTCTGGGTTTCCTACTTCACTTCTATACCAAATTTTGTAAATTCTACATTTTGGATTATAGATCTCTTCATCGGGTTTGCATGAGTTGAAAGTTGCTGTTAATAAAAGCATTGTTAATGCTGCGAAGAAATATTTTTTCATAAAAAACAATTTTCAGTTATATAACGGCTGCAAAGATACAAAAATAATTTGTTATCTTCGCGGTCATGTTTAACATAGAACAAACACTATATTCTGCTATAGCATATTTTTGTTCGTTAAGATGTTTATCTCATTATTAAAAATACTATTTTTGCGAAATAAATTAGAGAAATTATGGAACAGAAGAAAAAAATATTATTGGCTGAGGATGATATGAATCTCGGTAAAGTTCTTTCTACAGTCTTAATAGGCAAAGGTTTTGATGTTGCACACGCTGAAAATGGCGAAGCTGCTTTTGAAAAATTTTGCACCAATAATTTCGACATCTGTCTTATTGATGTTATGATGCCACTTAAAGATGGTTTTACATTAGCTCAGGAAATTCGTAAGTTAGATAATAAAACACCTATTATTTTTCTAACTGCCAAAACTTTACAAGAAGATATTATAAAAGGGTTATCCATCGGTGGTGATGATTACATAACAAAACCGTTTTCAATTGAAGTCTTGTTAGCTCGAATCAATGCTTTGTTGCGCCGTAGTGGTATGAACGACCAAGAAGAAGAATCTGTTGTTTCTTTAGGAAATATCCTTTTTGATAGAAAAAGACATATACTCACTATAGATGGCACCGAACAGAAAATTACTTCTCGCGAAGCTGTTCTATTAGAATTGCTGTATGAAAAACGTAATGATGTTCTCTATCGAAGCTACGCATTAAAGAAAATATGGGGCGAAGATAGCTTTTATAACAGTAGAAATATGGATGTTTACATCACCCGACTTCGCAAACTCCTCAAAAGTGAACCTTCTATTCAGATCATCAATGTTCACAGCACTGGATTTAAATTAGTTGTTATGTAGCCTTTTTCTAAAACAAATTAAAAAGTTATCCTTAACGATAATCTTATTCCGTTCTTTTTCCAACCCGACAAGCCTTCAACATAAGTTAAACGGCGCACATAGTCAATTCTGAGAACTTGAAAAATATTCTCTATTCCTGCTGCTACCTCCATATACGGCACTTTTCCTATTTGTCCGCAAGCCTTAGGAAAAAGATATAACCCATAAGTAGAATTATCTGGAATGTTTTTAGGCGATAGATTTCCATAAACACCACTAAAAGAGATTACTTCTCGCAACTTCAGACGATTCCACAACGGAATACGATTAAAAATCCAGCCTTTAAGATAATATGTTGCATATAAACTGATGTATTTATCCATAATAAATTCCATAGGTTTTAACATAGAAAAGGTGTTCGGATTAAGGAATAAGGATTGATTACTCGAAGGAACATACAATTTTGGAAAGGGTGCTGCATTCCATACAATTCCCACTTTAACAGTTGCGTCTATATGCCCAAAAGCTGAGAGCCAAAAGCGCTTTTCTACCGAAAAATCTGTTTTATTATACCAAGTTTTATTATCCATCGAACCAACCGTATGAGAAATTTTGAAAATTGGGGCATTTTTAGAGAATCTTATTAAATTATCTTTTCCTGATTGGTTATTGTAAAGTTTCTCACCAGGAGCCCAACGTAATTGCAGTGCCCATTCTATACTATTAAACGAATTTATTTGTTCTGGAATACCTTCGCGATTTATCCGCCAATATGCCAATGTGCCTGTTGCTTCGTTGTTCTCATACTGAAACCAAGTATCTATACTTAATCTGTTTGCAAACCCTCGCTGATAACGCAATTTTGTTCTACGCACATATTGCGCAGTTAACTCTGGCTCTCCTACAGAATATGACATCAAGAAATTATCTCTATCTACATAGGAATAACTTTGTCCTGGTATTTCAATATCGTAACCTGAAGTGAAAGTAATTGCATGGTGAGGAGACTCGTTGATGTGGTGTTTCTTTGATATAAAACTATGTACAAATGAAACATTATACTTTAAACGCAAATCCTTACAACCAAAAGCAATATAACCATTCACAAACCATCTGTCGTGAATCTTCGCGGTTGTCATTCCCCCTACCCTAAGTCTTAATCCTTCGGTTGGATTATAACTAATCATATCGTAAATAGGTCCGAAATCAAAACGACTATTTTTACGTTCTTTGGCTGTTGCTATGTAACCTGTAGAAACAATTTCCGCAGTTTTTTCAAGAGCCTTAAAAAGTGGCAACCTCCTAAGTTCCTTCGGCAAACTATCTATAAACGACTCTTTGCTACCAAGCGGTATCGGTCGCATCCTAACCCAGTGCCCCTGTTTGTATTTTACATTGTCAGCATAAGCTAACTCATTGTCAGCAAAAATCTTAGATAAAGAATCTGACATTTTAACTCCTATTTCATAATCGTACCATAGCGTATTTTGATTGAGATATATTTGACGCATTTTTTTTCGTTTTATCAACGAAAATGAAGCTCTCACTTGTGATGTCTCTAACGCCCAATGGATACTATCTATTTTTTTGAAATTTTGTTCAACCCTCAATTGACGAACAAAGTTCATATTTATATCTACAGGAACATTAAATTTGCATTGTTTTAACGCATAAGTAGAATCATTTATAACATACATTCGCCCTGTAAAACCAAAAGTTCGACTGTTTACTGGCGCAAACGACAATTCAATACAAACTTCGTCATCAATTATCACCGTGTCTGTTATAAAATAATGATAATATAGTGTTGCTAAAGAAGATGAAAGTGGACTCACAAATTTATTGAGCATCAGCTCTATATCGTTATCAAAAATATTGATATTTGGAAACATCTCTTCTAAATTTGTTCCCATTCCTTCATCTTCTAAAACCTCATCAACACCCTGCATTCGCTTCGCTATAACATATTCTACCCTTTTCTTTGGATTTTTCTGATAATAATATTCCGACAACGACTCTCTGAATGAAAAAGTTAGCACAGGTATAGTGTCAATAGGAATTGTATCAATATACCGCTTTAAAAATGATAGTTGACGATTAAATCTATTTTTTTCAAAGTCCATATAAAAACGCCCAAATGTCATTACCGTTTTTTTATAACTCTTTGATTTATAAAAATCTATCGATTCTGCTCGATATTTATTTTTATTAGCTATAACTTTTTCAACTAAGGCTATTGCAGGATTATCCTTTCTAACATATTTTTGTTTTTTACGCTTTGAAATAACAACTTCTTTAAGTTTTTGTGATGTTTTTATGGTAAAATCTTGTTGCTTTTTTCTTCGGTTAACGACAATAGTGTCAGCTGGATAAAAAGAAAAACTCACTATCAAAGTATCAACTTCTGTAAAAGGTATTTTGTAACTACCATCAACTTCTGAAATAGTTCCTATTGAGGTATTTTTCCATTGAAGACGCGCCATATATAATGGAACTTTTTTCCCTTTTTCATCAAAAGTATATATTTTTCCAGTCAAAACTTGAGAATATAGATAACTGCTAATAAAATGCAAAAGAAAAATTACCACCAATTTAAGTAGTAAAAAAGATTTTTTATTCTGATTTTTAACAACCATCTCTATTATCTTCTTGCTATTATTAACACTCAACAACGCCTTATTCTGAATTTTTATCGCCTCATAAAAGCATCATAACAAGACTTTATTTAATTATAATTGTTTAGTTTTGATACAATTTTCACTTATTTAGGCTCTACATTTTTCTATTTTAGATAAATAATTATCAAATTAAATCTTGTCTTTTAGAAATTTTTAATTGAAAATTTACAACGTATAGATGTATAAAAAAAATGTATCTTTGCAGGTTAATTTTACATACTGAATGTTAAACAAATATTTTATACTAAGTTTTGAACACGGCTCGCCTATGTATGCGAAGATAGGCGACAGTCCTTTTTTCTGCAAAAAATTCTTATTAAAAATCATAAAGCGACAGAAAACGGTGTTAAGAAATCTTTTTCTGCCGTTTTTTTTACAAAAATCAGTCATTAACACAACAACGATATAAATGAGACATCCCATTTTGACAATGATAATAATATGCCTCTTCATTTTTACGGGGCAATCTCAATCTGGCACTCAAACTCTTGGCTCGTTTTCTGTAGGCAACAGTTTTGCTGAAGATAACAACGCAACACAAGTGGTTATGGGGCAAGCTTTTTCTTATATAACTAAGGCCAACAGTTTGGAGGTGTCGGCTGGTTTGCCACAGGCACACCTTGAAATTTTGCGCATCAACGCTGCTGTTAATGAGGGTGATGGATACAATAGCAACGGATTTTCTTTTCCAATAACTACCGCTGTTGGCGAATATAACGATACTTTGTATCTGGAAAACGGTTCTGAGCATAACTATGATTTGCTTAAACTCTTGAGATTGATTGTTTTAGGAAATTTCTCGTGC
>CADBTU010000035.1 GCA_902797625.1 uncultured Bacteroidota bacterium
AAACCTATAGAGCCGTCGATAGTATTAACAACTATTCCTTCAGCTAACGACATTCCTGCAACACATTATAATAGACTTGTTCGCTTAGAAGGTGCCTCTTTTGTAGAAGGCGGTGTGGCCACTTTTTCTGAATCATCTGGGGCTACGAGTCGTGATATTAAAATGCAAGATGGCACAACAATTACACTTCGTACGAGCAATTACGCCAAATTTGCTTCAACAATATTACCTACAGGAACAGGTAACATAACAGGAGTACTCACGAGATATAATAGCACAGTGCAACTTGTAATTAGTAGTCTGGATGACCTTCAAAACTTTACAGTACCACAAACTCTACAAACAGTATTTTCTGTTGATTATCCTAACGCTTTCAATGAAGGTTGGATACAGCAAGGCTATGGCAACGATTGGACAACACTTACTAATAGCGTTTTTAATGGTTTCTATATTACCCCATCAGATAATCAAAGTAGATGGTTAATATCTCCAGAAATTAACATAGACGGAACACAGTCTCCAGAATTTTCATTCACACATCGTTCACCTCAAGGTTTCTCTGCCAATGTTTCAAAAGCTTATTATACCACAAATTACACAAACGATGTTAACACAACTGAATGGAAACCAATAGACCTTTCAGAAGCGGAAGGACTTACATCTCAAGCAAATGTTACAATTCCTATTCCAGCCGAAGATATTAGTTCCAAATTTAGAATTGCCTTTTGTTACGAAGGAAAAGAATCTACTTGGTATATCTCAAATATTAAAGTTAAAGCCTATAAATAAAGTCTTAATCATTACTGTCAATTAGATAATTATGAAAAAATACACAATAATTTTAGCCTCATTAATACTGTTACTTACAAACTGTAATCGTTGGAATGATCCTCTTTTTGAGGCACCTGTTTACGTTGGTCCTATTGCCAATAAAACCATAGCAGACATCAAGGCGATGCATCCATCTCTCGGCACTGGCGCACAAGATTCTATCTGCAAATACGATGAGCCATTTATTGTTAAAGCAGTGGTTGTTAGTTCCGACCAGGGTGGAAACTGCTACAAATATATCACTGTACAAGATGAAACTGGCGGTATAGAAATTTCTGTAGATAGATCGAGTTTGTATAATGAATACCCCGTTGGCCAAACTGTTTACATAAATTGTGCTGGGCTTATTGTTGGCGATTATTACAATAAATATCAAATAGGTTGGAAATACAATGGTTCTGTGGGAAGGATTCATCCTACAGCGCTTTCTAAATATATCAGCAAAGATGGTCTTCCTAACCCTGATAATCCATTATTGGCAAATCCTATAGAGATAAAAAGTTCTAATGAATTGGTGGCAGAAAATACCAACTGCTTTGTTAAGATAAATGGTTGTAAGTTCGCTGGGGCTTCACATGGGCAACCTTTGGCAAGCAATGATTTTATAACAGATCATGAAGTAACCATTAATGGTGCAACTGTTGTAGTTCGCACTAGCAATTACGCTAACTTTAGAAATACTATTATAGATGCTACAAAGGAGTATTGTCTTTATGGAATATTGAGCATTTATAAGCAAAATTATCAATTGACTTTACGCACTAAGGAGGATATTCAAGCGAGTGAGGTTATAGGAGAGAATATTTTAGCAAAACTAACTTTTGATGAAAATAGTTTTTCGAGCGGTGGCTGGACACAATATCCCGATAATCAATCTTGGAAATATCAGTATTTCAATGGTAATCATTTTATGTATCACACAAATACATCATCTGAATGTGATGATTGGCTGATTTCTCCAGAAATCACCATAGAAGATTTTGCTAAATCGCAATTGTTTATAGATCATCAAAATAATGTAGCTGGAAGTCCTGCTTCTTATTATCAAATTTATTATTCAACAACATATAATGGAGGACAATTTAATGCAGCTGATTGGGTTGCTTTTTCGCCTAACATTTTAAATTATCCTAACACATTTGCTATGAGTAACGCTTTGCCATTAAGTAATGTTGGTAGTAACAAATTCCGCATAGCTTTTAGATACCGTAAAAATGGAGCTATTGATGGCACAAGATGGTCAATTAGAGGAGTGAAAATATCTTCTTCAAATTAAAATATAAAACACCAAATATGTTCAAAAAGACGATTATATCTGCTATTTTTACAATAATTATATTCACAGCGTTTTCACAAGAGAGCTATTGGTTAGCTGTGGAAAAAGACTTTCAAAATAGAGATAAAGTTCCTTTAGAGGTGATTCAAAGTATCGATAATCTCGTCAAAGAGGGTGAAAATAGTAAAGATATTGCTCAATATCTTAAGTTTTTGTATGCCTATATGCCTCAAAGTGATTTGGCAGATTACGACTTCAATTTTTTTAAACATCAAGTTGATATTGCTTGTGAAGCTCGTAATACTTTTTCGTGGGGGAAGATAATACCAGAAGATATATTTCGTCATTTTGTTGTTGTGTATAGAGTAAATAACGAAAATTTAGATACGGCGCGGTCGTATATATTTCATCAACTTAAAAATCGGATAAAAAATCTTAGCATGTACGATGCGGCTTTAGAAGTAAATCATTGGTGTCATGAATATGTTGACTATCAGCCAGCAGATGCACGCACCTCATCACCGTTAGCCACATTGCGCACCTCTCACGGTCGTTGCGGAGAGGAGAGTACACTTACAGTTACAGCTCTTCGCGCGGTAGGCATTCCTGCAAGACAATGCTACACCCCACGTTGGGCGCACTGCGACGATAACCACGCGTGGGTAGAGGTTTGGGTTGATGGAAAATGGTATTTCCTTGGTGCTTGCGAGCCCGCTCCCGCTCTAAATATGGGATGGTTTGCTAATGTTTCAACTCGCACTATGATGGTGCATACTAACGTTTTTGGTAGATATGAAGGAAATGAAGAGATCAATAAAAAAACTCCTTACTATTCTTGCGTTAATATGCTATCAAATTATGCCGACACTGTTACTGCATACGTTACTGTTTATGATAAATTTCATCGACCCGCTAAAGATGCCTCAGTATGTTTTAAGCTTTATAATTATGCAGAATATTACACTCTTGCTGAGGTTAAAACCGATGAGAATGGGCGTGCTAAGTTGAATACTGGATTTGGAGATCTTCTCGTTTGGGCAAAAAAAGGCAATGATTACTCTTGGTCGAAATTAGATCTTAGAAAACAAGACCACTTAGTCCTTATTCTTAAAGACTTTGATGAATTTTCAGATTTTGATACTTTTCACACTTTTGATATGGAACCTCCAAAAGGGAGAACTTTGATAAACAACGTAAGTGCAGCTGCGCAATTTGCGTGCGATAAGCGAATGGCAAAAGAAGACAAAATGCGTGAGGCATACCGTAAAACATTTCCTACTAAGGCCCAAACTGATAAATATAAGAATGAATACTTTACCGCTGAAGAATTTTATGATGTAGTCCATCGTAGTGAAGGCAATTATGCCGAAATAATAAAATTTCTCCAAAATAACAATAAGAAAAAAGAAGGTTTGTATTTGAAAGAGTTTGTAAACGCACTATCAGATAAAGATTTGCGAGATACGAAAGCTGAAACTCTACAGAGTCAAATAACACTTTTTAGAAATTCTTCATATCCGTTAGAAGTCTATCTTAAAGGTGTTCTCCCTGCGAGAATATCAAACGAATTGATTCGCGATTGGCGTAAACCATTGTTTGAGCCTCTATTATATTTAGTTACTGCGGGTAGATTAGATTGGGAGAAACCATCTATTAATGATATTTTTGTATGGACAAAAAATAATATCACTATTGATCCTCTATGTAACTATTATAATTGTCCTATTAGTCCGATGGGTGTATTCAATACCAGACGTTCAGACGTTCATTCTCGCGATATTTTCTTTGTTGCAGCCTGCCGTAGTTTTTCTATTCCATGTTATTTGGATAACGCTTCAAATGTTATTTACGTTTGGAACAACAACAAATGGGAAGAGATCTCTTTTGAAAATAAAGAGACTCCTTCTCAAGAAAATATTTCCACTCTTACAGTTCACAATCCCAACGAATATACTTACTACATTCATTATACTTTACAAAGATTTGAGAACGGTGAATATGTTTCGTATGATTTTGAAGGCGACCCAAGAGTTGAAAAACAACATTATGATTTAAATCTACCAGCTGGTAGATATTGTTTGTCAACAGGAAATCGTTATAGTGACGGCAAAGTGTTGTCTTATATGAAATTTTTTACATTAAAGCCTAATGAAAACTACGAATTAAATATCTCTATTCCAGAGTTAACGCCACGCAACGATAATTATGGTTTTATCAATATGAGTAATATCTCTGTAAACAACAAAACATTATCGCAGCACATTGCTGAAACGGGTAAAGACAAGATGATATTATGTATAGTAACTCCTGGTACAGAACCTACAAACCATTTGGCGAAAGAGATGGCTATGAAACAAAAAGATTATGAAAACTGGGGAGGAAAAATTCTGTTTGTTTCTACCAATAATAATTGGAAAAAAGAAAAAAATCAACCTTCTAACGTGGAAATTATCACTAAAAACGTCAAAAATATCATCGAAAGCTTAGAATTAACATTAGCAAATGCCGTCAAAGAGGGATTGTTATCTCATACTACTAATGAGCGCCCTACTTGTCTTGTTGTAGATAAATTTGGAAATATTATATTTGTATCAGAGGGGTATAATATTGGACTGGGAGAGATGATGTTAGAGAAAGTTAAATAGACTTTTTGGCATTTGAATGCTTACTTATTGATGTTAGTTGTCAGAAAGTTATAATATACACAATAAAAACGGCATTAGATAATCCAAGCGGAAAGTACAGGATTCGAACCTGTGAGGGCTTTTACACCCTGGCGGTTTTCGAAACCGCTGCCTTCAGCCACTCGGCCAACTTTC
>CADBTU010000036.1 GCA_902797625.1 uncultured Bacteroidota bacterium
AACTTGAATTTGTTTGTCGGACTGTGTAGGCGAGAAATTGTTATTTAGACAAGTGTAGTCTCCTAAGTTATAGAAGGAAAATCCAAAATTATAACCGAAAATTGTCCAATATAAACTCGTGTGAAAAACATGCTCTTTTCTAAGTTCAAGCTCCCATATATTATTGTTTCCATAATATTTATGATAGATATAATCAGGAGAGAATCGATCAAAGGCTGCTTCAAAATTTAAAAAATTCTTATGTTTTTTATTTATTATAAATCGAGCTCCAGCTGTGGCTGATGCATCATTTTTAGTATATCCAAAGAATGTGTATGAGATATTTCCATATAATTCCCAAACTCTAAATAGTCGAGCAGAAACCCTTCCGAAAATGGTAAAATTATTACCAATATAGTTGGGGTGAGCAACCTCGATGTATTCGTGTCGAGCTCCCCCAGAAAATCTGAAATAATAATTTTGGTCGCTCAGAGTATCAATAGGGCTATAATTAGACCATTGTAAAGAATTAGATATTTTGGTGAATCTTACAGTGTCGAAAGTTGTATCTGTGTTGATATAATATGTGTCATTATAATACAAATTGTTAAGATTGTAATCGTAAAAACTACTGTTTGTATGGTCAAGTGTAAATGTATGAGAGAATGTTCCAAAGTAATGCCCAGAATTAGTCTTAATATTTATATAGTTCGTAAGTAATCCTGAATGAGTGTTTATATTAGACAGTCCATTAGGGAACATGATAGGAAAACTCGTCAGAATTTTATTTTCTTTTCTTTCTTTAGGACTTCTATTAGTGAACTCACTTGAGTTTTTCAAACCACCGTTTTCAGCTAACTTTGCATGATTTAAAATGTATCCCAATATGAAGCCATAAATCTTTTTAGGTGTTTCGTAGCGTAGTACACCATCTAAATTAAAGCGATTTATGTTTTGATGAAGAAAATAACCTGAATTACGTGCACCATCCATATTTAAAGAAAAATCAAACTGACGAATATGTTGTGCGTGAGTTGCTTTAAAAGCAATTTCATCAATCAGTCCATAAAATATACCAATTTCAGAAAATGATGTTTCTAAGTTATACAAATTGATATTATCAAAGGTTTTGAAGTAAAGCGGGTAGGGTAGATGAATAATGGAGAAGCCGTCTGGACGGTATGTGTTGAAAATCATTGACTTATGTGCTTGTCCGTTAATACCTAAAGATTGGTAAAGATTATTTGTATTTAACAGTTGGTCGTAGTTTGGAATGTAAAATAATGAGGTGTCTATTGTGTTGTATATCAAAGGATTAAAGTGTAAAGTTGGAAATTTGCTTATTAAAGTTGGCAGATAATCAGGAGAGTATGCCATAGAAGAATCAATGTGATTTTCAAATTCGTCTGAGTTTTGGCAATAAGCGTATGAAGTTGTCAAAATAGTAACAACTATAAACAAAAAAAAACGTGAGAGCCTATTAGTTTGCATTTTATTTTACGTTACTTATTCAAATCCCAAAGAGTAATCATTTTGTATAGTAATGTTGCTGCAAAAACATCAGAAATTTTGTTCTCAATTTGCGGACATAGTTCAACGATGTCGAAAGCTACAACATTACGTTGGGTAAAAACTTTATTAAAAAACTCTAATGTTGGGTACCATTGTAAACCACCAGGTAGAGGTGTGCCAGTGGCAGGAAGTATTGAAGGGTCAAACCCATCTAAATCAATAGTGATATATACGTTTTCTGTAAGCCTACTGATGGCTTCATCCATCCAAGATGTTTGGTTGTGAATGTTATGTGCGTAGAAAATATTTTCAGGAACAATATTCTTTTTTTCGTCAGAACATACATTACGAATACCAACTTGTACAACTCGTGCAACTTCTTGTGCTCTACGCATAACGCAAGCGTGATTGTAGGGAGAGTTGTGATAACTGTCGCGCAAATCAGCGTGTGCATCAATTTGTAACACTGAAATATTTGTATGAATATCCGCCATAGCCCTAATGGCACCTAAGGAAATAGAGTGTTCACCACCAGTGAGAATAACTCTTTTTCCAATTTTATTAAAATGGTTAACACGATTATAAACCGATTCAATCATATCCTGAGGTGTTGAGAGGTTGTAGTTGAAATGATCGGTAAATATTCCAGATTTCCAAGCTTCGTGATTGTATTGAATGTCGAATAATTCAAGACTGTCGGATGCGTCGAGAATAGCTTGTGGACCTTTGTCAGCACCTTTTATAAAAGTACTTGTTCCATCATAAGGAACACCCAATATCACATATTTAGCAGTTTCGAGGTTATATAAAGATTCGTCATCAAAATCCAAAAAATTATTCATCTGTTTTATCATACTTCTTATAAATATTTTTTACTGATTTATACAGAAACCTTTGCTAATTGGAAGTAGAGGTCTGTTAAGATTAGAGATACGTTACCGTATCTGGTAATGTGATAAATAGCTTTGTTACACAGTTCGTACATCTGTGAAACCTGTTTAAGTTGGAATTTTCCATTGAATTTATCTAATACATATTGTTCTTTATGAGTTACTTTGAGAATCTCTTTGTTGTTGGTGTTTGATAGTAGAATGTTTCTCAACATCTTTAGAGAAAATGCAAGGAATTGTTTTTGGTATTCACGTCCTTGTGCCGATATGGATGATATAATTTCTGTTATTCCATTATAATTTATTTCATGAAGTGATAATCTATGGGCAAAAGCAAAAATACTATCAAAAAATTGTTCAAAATATTCAAGGAAATCAGTTTCGTCCTCATTGTTAGATGCAAGTTGGCTAGCTTTAATATAATCTCCATTTGCAATAATCGCTATGTCGTTAGCCTCTTGTTCTGTTAATTCTGGAAAATCCTTTAATAAATTTGAGCTGATAGAAGAATCAGATAAACGAGTGATTTTTATCAATTGTGTTCTGGACAAGATGGTATTAAGAATCTTGTCTGGTTCTTCGGAAATAAGTATAAACAAAGATTTTTCTTCAGGTTCTTCAAGTGTTTTTAATAGTTTTGGTGCTGCGTCTCTATATAATTTGTCGGCACCCCAAAGTATATACACTTTGTATCCGTTTTGAAAAGAACGCATACTATTGTAATACAATATGTTTGAACAATCGCGAATGTTGATGCTTGGTTGTTTGTTCTCACCCTTAAGTTCGTTTAACCAAGAATTGATGTTGACGAAAAAGTTATGTTTGAATACAAAGTTTCTAAATTCGTTGGCTAATTTTGAAGATTCTGGGTCTTTTTTAATATTTTCGGTTATGCAATTAGGAAAATATAGATGCAGGTCTGGATGTGCTAAGTTTGCATATTGTTTACAAGATGGACATTCTCCGCACGAGTCTTCATCAGATGGATTTTCACAACATAGATATTGTCCAAGTGCAATTGCCAAAGCTAAAGCGTGGCTTCCTGGATGAGTTAGGAAGAATTGAGCGTGAGCTATTCTTCCAGTTTGCACTAACTCTAACAATTTGTTTTTGAGATTTTGATCAATAAATACGTCTTTGAATTGCATAGAAATAAATTTTAGTGTTTTATTTTCTCCAACCAAGAAATATCGTTTGTGTTTACATAGTTGTCAAGTTTATTGAATAGCTCGTCTAAATTTGTGGCAGTGATTAAAAGACTATGATGAAATGGTCGAAGAAATCCTTCTTCAAGAAACCTGTCTAACTGTTTTAATAGAAAGTCGTAAAAGCCCAAATAATTGTATATCGCCACAGGTTTATTATGTAATCCGAGTTGAGCATCTGTTATCATTTCGAAGAGTTCGTCCATTGTGCCGTATCCGCCTGGAAACACAACAAAAGCATCGGATTTCTCTTCGAGAAGTTGTTTACGTTGACTCATTGATTCAACAATTATCATTTCGGTGAGATTGTTTGCTAAAACTTCACCTTCTTTAAAGAACTTAGGTGCAACTCCAACAACATTTCCACCTTTGTCAAGAGATGCTTGCGCGGCAGCTCCCATTAAACCTATTGAACCACCACCATAATAGATTGTTATACCGCGCTCAGCGCACATACTCCCAAATTTGCTTGCTTCTTCAGCATACGCTGGGTTATTGCCTGTTGATGAACCACAATAAAGTGCTATATTTTTGTATTTCATATAACCTCAAGTTTTGTTAATGTATGATAAAATATTGATACTAAAAGGTATCCGAAAATTATTAAAGGGAAAGCTCCTAAATTGAAAAGAAAGAATAGAGAAATACCAACAATAAGTATTATGTATCGAGCAATGTTCATCCTTGTGAATTTGAAATCTTTGAATTTCATTGATAGCATATTGATAGGACTTACCAAAAGGAAAGCAAACGATACAGCAAAAAAAAGTACAACCCAATAATTATGAAGTATGGATACATATTCAGAAGCTGCTGGCACAAAACCTAAAAACAGAGCATTGGCGGGCGTAGGCATTCCAATGAAGTTCTCATTCTGCTTCGTGTCAATATTGAATCGTGCTAATCTTACTGCGGATAGTGCTGGAACTAAAAAAACTGCATACTTCAAATATGATATTGTCGGTGTTTGGAATCCTGTTGGCAACTGCGAAAAACAAACGTTCAACCACATATAAATAATCATAGTTGGAGCTACCCCAAAAGAAATAATGTCTGAAAGAGAGTCTAACTCTTTGCCAATTGTTGAGGTTACCTTTAATAATCGCGCACTCAATCCGTCACAAAAATCGAAAATTGCAGATATAACAATCCATATTGCTGCAAATGTCAAATTTCCATTTAGTGAAGAAATTATCGAAAAACATCCACAAACTAAGTTTAGGCATGTTATTGTGTTGGGTATATGCTTTTTTATTCCTAAATTCATAATAAATTATTTCAATACCCAATATTGTTTGTTAACGCTTTTGGCAAAAGTTTCAGCTTCATCTTCATTGTTGAATATACCAATACAAACACGCAAGTTTTTTAAACCATCTTGTACTACAATCGTGGGATTGTATTTGTCTAAACTTTTTTGTTTGATGTGGTTTTCAATATCTTTCTCGGTGTAAAAACTACCAGCAATAGCATAAAAATATCCTTTTTCGAATTTTATATAATTGTATTTTCCGTCTTGAGTCTGTTTAAGAATTACGGGTTCTACCTCTTTGTTGATCTCTTCCACCTCTTCAATACTTTCACTTTCTGTTTCTTGAGTTTCTGCCTCTAAAATGATACTATTCTCAATAATATTGTCTTCGGATATAGTAGGCTCAATCTGTTCTGTATTCTGTTTTATATTACGAATCTTTTCAAATTGAAGTATTAACTTATCTTTAAAAATAAAACATAGAACTCCGAGAACAATAAATAGGAGCAGAAGTATCCACAACCACGCAAATTTATGAGATTTATGGTGTTTGTTATCATCATTGTTGTTGTCAATATCATCATCATATTCTTCTTCTTTGATGGCAATATCTTCTTTGTTTTCATCTTCTTTTTCTTCAGTTGTATCGTTATTATACTCTTCAACAGGAACTTCAATATCTGATAATGTCTTAGTTTCAAGATTATTATTTGTGGTAGTTAACTCTGCCTCAGATATGTTATCAGTTTCACAAACTTCCATCTCGGCATCAAATTCTTTTTGCGATGAAGTATCGGGAGTTGTTTCGAGATTTGATTCTTCAATTTGAGCGATAGGTTCGATAACGGTGTTGTTGTCTGATAAAGTTGTTTTTTCAGAAGTTTGTTCTATTGTTTCTTTAGTAGGTAGATCGTCAAAATCATCAGATGCTGGTACTTCGTTAAAAAGTTGTTTTATATCGATAGCTTCAAAAGAATCAAATCTTTTATTGAGTTCAGGGATAAAATCACATTGAAAGGAAATATTTCCTTTTTTATCGAGCATAAAAGTTCCGAAGTTCTCGAAATTTATAGATTTATTGTTTTCTAAGGCCGCAAGCAATTCATCTTTCCAAGCAGTTATTTCTTCATTAGCTTCAGTGAACATACATTTTTTTTCGAAGCTTATGGTATCAGCAAGCGAATAGTTGTTAGCAAGATCTAAATTTTGAGAAAAAATTACTTCATAAAAAGGAGGATAAAACATTTTTTTATCTGTTGTTGCGTGTTTAAGACTTATGGTGAAATCACCGAGTCCGTTTATCACTGCATTTTCTCCTTTTTGAAGGGTTTTGATTATATAGTTTATCATAATTTTGTTAAATCAATAGATTAGTTATTTTTTTTAGATCTTCTGGTGTATCGACACCAATTCCTTCGTAATTGCTTTCTAAAACTTTTATAGGATAGCCATTTTCTAACCAGCGTAGCTGTTCTAATTTTTCACAAAGTTCCAACTCAGAAGGTTGAAGCATGGTGATTTCTTTCAGTGTTTTGAAACGGTATGCATAGATTCCAATATGTCGAAGATAGCAAGGTTTAGAAGAAGAGTCTTCACGAAGGAAAGGAATTGCATAGCGACTAAAATAGAGAGCATTTCCGTTTTTAGTTTTTACAACTTTTACTACGTTAGGATTAGTAACTTCAAATTTATTAAAGGAAGGGTTTGCGAGTGTTGCAATTACAACTGTTGACTCATCAAAAGCGGATGATATAAGAGATAGCTCTTTTGAAGAAATCATTGGTTCATCGCCTTGAATGTTTACTATAATATCACTATCTTCTGGATTGAAAAATTCTGCAGCTTCACGACATCTGTCGGTGCCCGAAAGATGATTTGGTGATGTCATAATAGCAATTCCCCCGAAAGCGGAGACGCATTCAGCGATGCGAGAGTCTTCTGTAGCTACTGCAATTCGATGAATTCCAGAATTTTTAACTCTTTCATAAACATGCTCAATCAAAGTTTTATTGCCAATACGAACTAATGGTTTTCCAGGAAACCGAGAAGAAGCGTAGCGTGCAGGAATAATTCCAATGATGTTTTTTTTCATTGTTATTGTTAACTATGTTGCAAATAAATAATTGATAAACAGTTGTTTAACAAACGTTATCAACTAATTTAGTTAAGGCTGTAAAGATACAATTTATATTAGTATCTCAATATGTTATGCTGTTTTATTGCTGTCTGCAAAAAAAAAATATTTTTTCTAAAATCGCAAATATCTGTAAATCAGCTCGTAAGTAATGTTTTTTTGAGGATTGATTATCTATGGAAACGGTCGAGCGTGCGTGAAACTTTGTGGCGGGCAGCAATAAAATTTTACTTTAATCTCTTTTTTATAAAGCTCTATTGTTGTACGAGTTACAACGTGCAAGCGTAAGAAAAAATGCAAAAACTATAGTTGCCGTTTTCGCAAAAATTAGTTTATAGTTTTTTTTTAGATAAAAACCAAATTTTTGTATCTTCGCGCCGTTCTTTTTGAACCCCTATTATTTAGAAGTGTTGAATACTGACTATGAGTTTGAAAGTTAAATAAAAAATAGAATAAAGATGAAAAAAACATTAACATTAGGAATTGTATTGGTGCTATTATGTACAAGCTTTTCCGCTAAATCGCAATCAGAAATGACAAAAGAACAAAAGGTAAGTTACGCTATTGGAGCAAATTTTGGAACAAATGTTAAGCAAGATGGTATAGACATTGACTATGATGCTTTCGTTCAAGGAATGAAGGATGCTATTGCTGGAGAGAACAAATTTAATGAACAGCAGATGCAAGAAATCTTTATGCAGTTGCGTGAAGATTTAGAGATTAAGAAAAAAAATGGTGCTGCCGCAGAAATTGAAAAAGGACGCAAATTTTTAGAAGAGAATAAGAAAAATCCAGAAGTGAAAGAGACAGCATCAGGCTTGCAATATATTGTTCTTCAAGAAGGAAAAGGTGATAAACCAACAGCAACAAGCAGTGTTACGGTTCATTACACAGGTACTTTACTTGACGGAACAGTTTTTGATTCATCAGTTCAACGTGGTGAACCTATTACATTTGGATTAAATCAAGTTATTCGCGGTTGGACAGAAGGTTTGCAGCTTATGTCTTCTGGTGCAAAATATAGATTTTTCATTCCCTATAACCTTGCATACGGCGAACAAGGTGCAGGCGGAATGATTCCAGGAGGTGCAACTCTCATATTTGATGTTGAACTCATTAGTTTCGATTAATATGCGCAATATCCTAACGATACTCGTATTGTTAGTTGCTCTATCTTTCCCTACCTTAACCTCAGCGCAACAAGATTGCCAAGAAGTAGATTGCGTGGGTATTTGCGGAAGGTTTGTGGATGAAAATAACGACGGATATTGTGATCACGGCTTCCTTTCTGAAGTTTTGAAAGCTCGGGAGGAAAAAGAAGAAAAATCAAAGAAAAGAGCGATAGTCGTAGGTGTCTGTCTCGGAATATTGGCTGTCGCGGGAGGCGCAACATTAGTTGTATTAAGAAAAAGAAAAGATACTTAAAAGTATGTAGAGACACATTTTTGTGTCTCTACATACTTTTAAGTTAGACAAAATATATTATTTTTATGATTTTGGAACAACAGATTGCCGAAACCTTTAAATCAGTTTTGCATGATTTGTATAGCGTTGATATTGCTGCAGATAGTAATTTAGTGCAACCAACAAGAAAAGGTTTTGAGGGAGATTTCACCATTGTCATCTTTCCTTATGTGAAACAAGTAAAAAAAGCTCCAGATGCTTTAGCACAAGAAATTGGTGAATCGTTGCTTTCTAATTCACCTTTGATAGAATCTTTTAATGTTATTAAAGGTTATCTGAACTTAAAAATACGAGATTCGTTTTGGTTTAATTTCCTTGAATCTGAATTTGATAATTTAGATTTTGGAAAAGTTACTACACGTAATGAAATGCCAATATTGATTGAATATTCATCACCCAATACTAATAAACCTCTACATCTTGGGCATATTCGTAACAACTTGCTCGGACATTCCATTACTCAAATCTTGAAAGCTTGTGGACATACGGTGGTGCAAGTTAACCTTGTTAACGATAGGGGAATTCATATTTGCAAATCGATGTTAGCTTGGCTCAAATTTGGTAACGGTGAAACCCCAGATTCTTCAGGAATGAAAGGCGACCATCTTGTTGGAAAATATTATGTGGTTTTTGATCAAGAATATAAAAAGCAACAAAAAGAACTTCTATCTCAAGGATATTCTGAAGAAGAGGCCGCCGATAAAGCACCGTTGATTCTTGAAGCTCGTGAAATGCTAAGAAAGTGGGAAGCAAACGACCCTGCAATAAGACAACTTTGGAGTATGATGAATGGTTGGGTGTACAATGGCTTTGATCAAACATATTCAAGGTTAGGAATAAAATTTGATAAAACATATTATGAGTCAAATACATATCTTCTTGGAAAAAATATAGTTAAAGATGGTTTAGATAGAAATGTGTTTTATCAGCACGAAGATGGTTCTGTAAGAATAGACTTGACAGAAGATGGTTTAGATGAAAAAATTCTACTTCGTAAGGATGGGACTTCGGTTTATATGACTCAAGATTTAGGAACTGCTCAATTAAGATTTGAGGAGTTTAATCCTCAAAAAATGATTTATGTTGTTGGAAACGAACAGAATTATCATTTTGATGTTCTAAAGCTAATATTAGATAAAAAACTTCAGAAACCTTTTGGCGCTTCAATATATCACCTCTCATACGGAATGGTGGAGCTACCTTCTGGAAAAATGAAATCGCGAGAAGGTACTGTTGTAGATGCTGACGATCTGATGGACGATATGTTTGCTGAAGCAAAAAAAAGTACCGAAGCGTTAGGGAAATTTCAGTTTTCTGATGATGAAGCCAAAGCTCTATATGAGATGATTGGTCTTGGAGCTTTGAAATATTTTATTCTCAAGGTTGATCCACAGAAAAACATGCTCTTCAATCCAGAGGAATCTATAGATTTTAATGGTAATACAGCTCCTTTTATTCAATATACTCACGCTCGAATATGTTCGATATTGCGCAAAGCGACGGAGACCCACATAGAACTTACTTCAAAATTGACAATATCAAATCTTGGAAAAGAGGAGAAGCAGATATTAAATACTCTCTATCAATTTCCAAAAATAGTGTTGTCGGCTGGAGAAAATATGAGCCCAGCATTGATAGCTAATTATTGTTATGAGTTAGCCAAAACGTTTAATCATTTTTATCAGGAAACTCCTATATTTAAGGAGGAAAATGTAGAAAAACGGTTACTTCGTCTTAAAATTTCTCGCTTGGTAGCTAACGTTATTAAGAATGGAATGTCGCTTCTTGGAATAGATGTTCCTCAAAAAATGTAGTCTATGAATCTGAAATTCGATGAACTGCGAAAAAAATATCCTGTTTTTACATATCAAGGATATGAGTATAATGTTGAAGAAGAAAATCTGTCTGTAGAATACCATTTTAAAATTGGAGATGAAATAGAATTTTCTCCTAAAATGACTCTTTATTTAGGAAAATATACTCCTGACTGGACAAAATATAATATTGAAAACTTGAATGGAGTAGTTTTTAATATTGGACTTATAGAGTTGATTAGTTATTGGAAGTGTGCGTGTTGTCCAATTATTGATATAAAACCATTTTCTCTTACTCCAGATCAACAATTATGGTGGAGAAAGTTATATTGGTATGGACTTGGCGAATTTTTCTACCGAAATAGTATTGATTCTGATCCAATAAACTTCTTAAATTTCAGATTTTCTGGAAATGCAAAATCATCTTTGGATCTAAAATATACAAAATCAACAGAATCAGAGTTTATTATTGTCCCTATAGGTGGTGGCAAAGATTCGGTGGTTACCCTTGAGGAGTTGCGCAAAAATAGAAAAGTTGTACCTTTTATTATAAATCCACGTGGAGCAACATTGGAATGCGTGCGCGTTGCTGATTTTTCTTTTCCAGACGATGTTTTAGTTTTAACACGCCAAATCGACTCTAAATTGTTAAAACTTAATGCGGAAGGATTTCTTAATGGCCATACACCATTCTCTGCAATGTTGGCTTTTTACACAACTCTTTTGTCAGCAGTTACTGGAATTAGAGATGTGGCCTTATCAAACGAGTCAAGTGCTAACGAACCTACAATTCCTGGTACAAAAATAAATCATCAATACTCGAAATCCTTAGAATTTGAAGAGGATTTCAGATATTATGTTGCTGAATATATGGGAAATTGCAACCATTATTTTAGTTATCTCAGAAACTTAACAGAAATACAGATTGCAGAGCGATTTGCCAAGTATCCACAATACTTCTCGGCTTTTAAGAGCTGCAATGAAGGAAGCAAGGAAGATAAATGGTGTGGGCATTGTCCGAAGTGTCTCTTTGCCTATATAATATTGTCGCCATTTATTCAAGATGTAGAACTTCAGAAAATTTTTGGTGCCGATTTGCTTAACGACAACACATTGGTGCAAACTTTTGACGAACTTGCGGGTTTTTCAAAGATAAAACCTTTTGAATGTGTTGGCACTGTTAGTGAAGTTAATGAAGCAATGTCGCAAATAATTCTAACCCACGGCGATAAATTCTTGGTTAAACACTATGTTAATGCTCGCCTTTCTCAATTAGAGAACGATATGTTAGACGAGTATTTTAATATGGCACCTTAAAAGATAATGAATCAAGATAAAAATATAGGAGGCTATTTAGCTGGCATCTTAGCTGCTGTTGCTTATGGAACAAATCCATTGGGAGCCTTGTTTCTTTATAATGAAGGTTTTAACCCTCCAAGTGTGATTTTCTATAGATTTTTATTTGCTGTTATAATCTTAGGGCTAATACTTTTTACCCAACGTCTTTCACTTAAAGTTTCAAAATTTGAAGCTCAAGTATTATTCTCCTTAGGACTTCTTTTTGCTGTGTCAGCTTTAACACTTTACACATCATTTAAACATTTAGATTCAGGAGTTGCATCAACAATTCTATTTGCATATCCAGTGATGGTGGCTGTTATTATGGCACTTTTTTTCAAAGAGAAAACAACACCAACGATTGTAATATCTATCATAATGAGTATTCTTGGAATATTTCTTCTTTATCAAGGTGATGGTAACGCGAAATTGTCTCTTTGGGGTGTTTTTCTTGTGCTAATTTCATCACTAACATACGCCATCTACATTGTAATAGTTAATCAGACAAAGCTCACAATACCGCCTTTTAAGATGACTTTTTATATAATGTTATTCGCTGCAATAGCTATTTTTTTCTTATCTTTTATACTCCCTGAAAGTAGAATTATAATGATTCCTAATTTTACCTCTTTAGGATGGATTTTTGTGGTTGCAATTGTGCCAACAATAATAGCTATGACGTTGTTGAATATTGGCGTGGCTAAAGCAGGTTCAACTCCAACCGCTATAATGGGTGCTTTAGAACCAGTTACGGCTGTATGTATATCTGTTGCTGTTTTTGACGGTTTATTAACTAAAAGAATAATACTTGGTATTGTTATGATATTGGCAGCAGTTATTTTAATAATCTTAAATAAAAAATAATTATAACAACAATGATATTTACAAATCCATATTTACTTTTTGGACTTTTTGCTTTACTTGTTCCTATTTTAATACATCTCTTTAATTTTAGGAGATATAAAACTGTGTATTTTTCTAATGTTAAAATGTTAGACGAGATACAAAAGAAGACAAAAAGAAAATCACAGATCCAGCAACTTATAGTTTTATTTCTTCGACTTTTAGGAATAACAGCAATTGTTTTTGCTTTTGCCCAACCATTTTTAAGAAGCAATAATACGAAAAAATCAGGCGGAAACCTTATATCGATTTTTGTGGACAACTCCTTTTCAATGGGTGCAAATTCAGATAATACTTCAAGTTTCTACGAAGCAGTTGACGCAGCAAAAACTATTGTTCGAGATTTTGAATATGATGACGATTATGTGCTTACTACACACGATTTTTCAGGAGAGGAGTCGCATATACTTAATAGAGACCAGATGCTTGAACTTCTTGATAGGCTAAAAATATCTCCCAATAGCAGAAACTTTAACGAAATCAAAGCTTTTGAAAAAAACACATCTCAACGCTCTAATAAAGTAAATGTGGTGAAATTTTATATCTCTGATTTTCAGAAAAACGCTTTTGATTTATCACTTTTGCGCGGTGATAGCTCGTTGCATATAGGCTTGATACCTTCAAAAAACCAGGAAAAGAAAAATCTTTCAATTGATTCGTGTTGGTTTCTTACTCCAGTTTTTCGCGTTGACAATATCGTTACTTTGGTAGTACGAGTTTCTAATCACGGCTCAGAGGATGTGCAAAAAATACCTGTAAGACTTCATATTAACGACCGACAGAAAGCAATTTCAACGGTAGATATTTTATCAGGTGGTTATGCGGATTGTCGTTTGTCGTATAAAATAGATGAGAAAGGAACAAATCTCGGTGTAATATCTATAGAAGACGCTCCAATAACATTCGATGATGAACTCTATCTAACGTACAATGTTTCAGATAATAGTAATGTTTATCTTGTTTACAATAAAATTCCAAATAAATTTTTGAATGCTTTGTATGCTAAAGATTCTGTTTTTAATTGTCAATCTTCAGATTATCGACAGCTGAACTATACAACCCTTCGCGAAAGTAATCTTGTGATACTTAATGAAATTCCTGAAATTTCTTCTGGTTTATCAGACGAGCTTTCCAAGTTTGTTGACGCTGGCGGAACCTTGCTTGTTTTTCCACCAAATGAGATTGATAATTCGTTGAATACTTTCCTGTCAAAGATGGGGTGTGGCACATACGGAAACTTAGTGAAATCGAAACTTAAATGTAAGAAAATCAATAATGAGAGTCTCTATTTCAAAGGAGCTTTAGAAACAACTTCTGATATGATAGATCTTCCAGTTACATTGCAGCATTTTTCTGTTTCAGGAGGGGCGCAAGGAGTAGAAGATATTATGAGTTTAGAAGATGGTTCTTCTTTGCTCTCTGTTTGGAGTGTTGGAAGAGGAAAAGTTGCCTTATCTTCGGTTGCTCTTAACGACGATTTTGGTAATTCGCATAGACACGCTCTATTGTTTGTTCCTTTGCATAACTTTGGTATATTAACAACATCTGTTCAGAAGCTCTATAACACAATTGGCGTTGATAATATGCAGCGTGTAAATGTTATATCCGACAACTCGGAAGATGTAATGACTTTGAAAGCCAAAAAATCTGACGAGGAATTTATCCCTGAACAGCGCAAATTAGGAAATGAAACAGCTTTATTTTTTCACGATCAAGTGCATTTTAGCGATTGGTATGATCTGATTAAAGGAGATTTAAACGTTGGAACTTTAGCTTTTAATTTTTCAAGAAGAGAGTCTGATATGACATTTTATGAAGAGTCGGAACTTACAAAGATTGCTAATGATATAGGCGATAATATTAAAGTTGTGGGTACAAATACAAAAAATATAGCAAAGGCAGCTACAGAGCAACTTGATGGTCGTCCACTTTGGCCACTTTTTATACTTATAGCACTCGCTTGTTTCCTTGCAGAAATTGCAGTACTTCGTTTCTGGAGTAAACCTCTCCCAACTGAAAATAATGAAGAATAGCTTTCTGAAATTTTTCACATATTTAATTTGCAATATGATTTATTACGATTTTGATCAAATAGTAGATAGAAAAGGTTCAAATTGTGTTAAATATGATATGTTGAATGAGTTTTTTGGAGTGGATGATATTCTCCCTATGTGGGTTGCTGATATGGATTTCAAAACCCCAGATTTTATTATCGATGCTATCAGAAAGCGCTGTGAACACGAAGTATTAGGCTACACATTTTCGCCAGAATCATATAAAATGGCTGTTTTGAATTGGTTTCATAAGCACTATGGAGTAAATTCACGCTGGAACAAAATGCACTTTATTCCTGGTGTTGTTCAAGGAATTGCCTTTGCGTTGCAGGCTTTTACAGAACGAGGAGACAGAGTTCTTGTTACAACGCCCGTATATCCACCTTTCCTCAATGTTCCTCATCGCACAGGACGTTTTTTCGTTAGCAGTCCTCTTAAAACGGTTAATGGTAGGTTTCAATTTGATTATGAAGATATTGAACAAAAATCTAAAAGCTGCAAACTAATGATCCTATGCAATCCACATAATCCTGGAGGTACTGTTTGGACCAAAGATGAGTTAATTAGTATTGCAGAAATATGCTATCGTAACAACGTGATTGTTGTTTCTGATGAGATACATGCAGATTTAACATTTCCAGAGTTTAAGCACACAACATTTTCTACTGTTTCGATGGAGGCTTACAATAACTCGATAACATTCTTTGCTCCGAGCAAAACTTTTAATATGGCTGGATTGGCTTCATCTGTTTGTTATGTTCCTAATCCAGAGATTCGTAAGAAATTTTTTGCATATTTAGATAGCAATGAACTTTCATTAGGCAATATTTTCGGATATTACGCTGCGGAAGCAGCATTCTCGAAAGGCGAAGATTGGTTAAAGCAATTGTTATCATATCTCTCTAAAAATATAGATACTGCCGAAGTTTTTGTTAGGGAAAATATGCCAGAGCTGACTATGATGCGTCCACAGGCGTCATTCTTGCTTTGGATTGATTTTAACGCGTGGAATATTCCTCATAAAGAACTTGTTCGTAGATTAGTTAAAGATGCTAAAATTGGTCTTAATAGTGGTGTAGATTATGGCCCTGAAGGGTATGGGTTTATGAGGATGAATATCGGTACAAACAGAGTTACGGTTATTGAAGGACTCCGACGAATAGCTTCTGTTCGCCCTAATTTAATTTAAAGTTTCTTGCGAAATTCCTTACCTAAAACCTTTAGTTTTGAAATCTCAGCAGAGTTAGCATCTTTATCTTGCTTTTCTAATAAATCTATCAAAGTTATGATTGCAATCGTTGAATAATTTGTAATACTCTCAGCTTTTGTAGAATATTCTACTGCAGTTCTAAGATTTTTAATAGCGTTTTCGTGATCATTTTTGTCAGAATAAATAGCACCTATGTGTGTATAATTTCGTATTAAGTCGCTCTCAACCTCAGCTTTATATTCGCTATTATAGAGTTTGTTTAGAAGTTTATTAGCTTCACCGAAAGTTTCTATTGCAGAGATTATCATATCTACATTATAGTATGAAACGGCATTCTTTTGAAGATAAGATGAGATAATATACGTGATGCTTTCATCGCCATCTTTAGCAAGAAATTTCAAAATATTGATAGCTGTGTCGCGAGTATCAATAGCACGGTAATACCAAAGATCTTTATTAGCGGTGTCAATAACTCTACCCATTTTTTCTTTACATTCAGCTATGTTGTTGTAAAGTATTGCACTATTGTAATCCCATTTATCTCGTGCAGTGTCTTTAAATATGAAAGTGTTAACATTATACGCATCTTGGTAAGTTGTGATGGCTTTTTCTACAGAGTCAGTTTTGAAATAAGCTTCAGCCAAAATACGCAATGCACGTAAATAGTAGTGGTCAACGTTGTAACCTAAATCGTGTAAAACAAAAAGTGCATCAATCATATCTTTGGCACAAACTATTTCTCTATCAACTTCGAGATCTTCAAATTTAAGTAATTCGTTGGATAAATCGTAAATTCTTATCGCGTTATTATTGTTTGAAGAAAAGAACTTTTTGTAATAAGACAATAAGTCTTCAATGTCGTTTATGTAAGTGGTCATATCATTCCTTTGAAAAGCAAAATCTTTGTGAGTTATTTTGGCTTTTTCATAAGTTTGATATTGGCGTTCTAAATTTGAAGCCTCGTAATATATTACAGATTTATCGATAAGTTGTGAGCATTTGCCCAAATTTTTATCTTGTGCTGCAACAACAGCTTTACCGAAATACATTTCCCCCATCGTAGCATTTGCGTTTTTGTTCCCCAATGAGATAGCTTTAGTGTACTCTTTTTCAGCCAACTTATACTCTTTTTCAGCAATTTTCATGTTATTTTGAGATTTATAAGCATCACCAGTGTAGTAGTGTGCAGAGCCTTTCATAAAATGATATTCTGGCGTCAATGATATTGGAATCTCTTTCCCATAATCAAAAATTTTACCGTAAGTCATAATAGCTTTATCGAATTGTTTGAGATGAAGGTGCGCATCACCCATCTGTAGATAATTCGTAAGGTAGTTTGTCCAAAAACTTTCATCAGAAGGTATTACTTTTAAACAATATTCGTTGGATTGAAGGTAGTAGGGTATAGATTCCTCGTATAGTTCGTTACTATATAACTTTTCAGCAATTTGATTGAAAAATATTGCTTTTTCAGCATAGAAAGAACTATTGTTAGCCACAGCTTTTTTACGCAAGAGTTCGTCTGTAAAATTTGAAATTTCATCAGTTAAAGAAAAATTCTGGTTATAGGTAAGGTAGCCTTCAATTGTTGAATTAAAATCTAAATAATTGTTTATATAACAATCTGGGAAGTGGGTGTTTGTTATATCAAAATTTTCATAATATTTTGAAAAAGATTGTTTTAATGCAGAATTATCTTGATTTAATGTTACAGCTTGCCCCAAAAGTTTTGAGGATACTTGCATGTTTCTAATAGAGAACATCTCAGGAAATCTCTGGCATAGTTTTTTATTTGCATCGTAAACCAAATTTAACACATCGTTTATGAGAGATTCATCTTCAATATATTTTAATATTATGTGATAGCCAAATTCAGCTATTTGAAGTTGTGTTGCTGTATATTTAGAGTTTTCTGAAGAGATGTATTTCAAAGCATCTACATAATTTTTTGTTATAAAATTTAATGTTTCAGGTTTGGCATACTCCAAAAATTGAATAATTTTATTGTAGTTATTGATTAGATAATAGGCTCTTTCTAAATTATTATTGATATTTTCTGCTGTTTTTGAAATAAGATTGGATACAGTGTCAATAAAACTATTTACAATAATACTATCTTTGTTTATTATTCCAGAATAAACACTATTTAGGTAACAATTTAAAAGAACTTCTTCTGATTCCTCACAAGGATATCTGAGATAATTATTTTTTGCTTTGTTTAGCATTTCGTCAGCAAAAATTTTAATTGTGTTGTTATTTTGGCTATCAAAACATTCTGCAAGACCTGGAGTGAGAAAAAGTGTGTTTAATGGATTATCGTTGCGTTCTTTCCAGATTATAGAAAGCGAGTCTGAAATTTGATATTTCTTATCTCTGTTTAAATCATATATATACCTGATTGCAGAACTGTTATCATTTTTCTTTTCGTATAACACTTTGGAATAGTTGCTTATGAGAGTCGTGTCTGATGTGGAGTTTAGAAATATAAGATTTCGTAAAAGAATGATGTTTTGTAAATCTATATCGCTAACGTTTTCGAGGTCAATATCGTTTTTAATAATATTGATAGCATTGTCAATCTCGCCTGAAAAAATCTTATTGCTAATGTTAGATTGATTTTGGCTTAAAATATACAGAATAGAGGGATTGTATATGTCAATAGCATCAGAATGACATTGTTCGATTATGTTATTGTCAGCAAAGCAGTTTGCATAATATAAATTTGCAAATGTATTACCATTAGTTCTCTCGGCTAAGGTTGAATCTATCAAATCTTTATTCTTTTTAAGATAGATATTCTTATACCAGTATGAGAACAGTGAATCTGTGATTTTGTCAATATTTTCGTAGTAAACATCTGGTTTAATTACATAATATTTCAGGGTATCTTTTGTTTGTAAATATTTGTGTTTAGAGCTATATTCGCTACCGAAAAATAGATAGCCGTCAAGATGCCAATTTCTTATCGGTAAAAATGTTCCTTTTTTGTCATTTGTAAGGATTGCCGTAGCTATACCATTTGCATCTGTGGTTAATTTTGTTCCAAATAATTCCGATTGTGCACCCTTTATAGGTTTACCTGTATTAAAATCAAGAACTTGAAATACTTGTTTTACTTGAGCATTGAGAATTAGAATGTTAAAAGTAATTATGATTGTAATAGTGATCTTAAGATTTTTAGTCATAATTTATGTTTTTAAGAATTTTATACACTTATTTATAAATGCAAAATTATGATTTTTTTATAAATCATAGTATGATAGAAGATTTTTTTATATTTGCAAAATATTAGAAAACAAAATATTAAAATTATGACAGAAATATTCTTACATTACGTCTGGCAACATAGGCACTTTGATTTTTTGAATGCACGAACTACAAAAGGCAAATTGATAAATATTAAGCATACAGGAATTTACAACACAAATGCTGGACCAGATTTCACACAGGCGATTATTGAAATTGATGATATAACATGGGTTGGAAATGTTGAGATTCACATAAAAAGTTCTGATTGGTTTAAGCACAAACATCATACAGATGGTAAATATAAATCTGTTATTCTTCATGTGGTTTATGAGTCTGATATAGACGTTATTATAGATAGTAATTACCTTGTTCCAACGCTTGAATTGAAAAATTTGATTTCATTGAAGATGTTTGATGCCTACAAAAGGTTGATTATGCAGCCTGATATTTTATTGTGTCGAAATTATCTACCCAACGTTGATTCTCTAATACTAACTTCTCAACTTTCTTCTCTTCTCATAGAGCGAATTTTGAAAAAGACTAAACAAGCTCAAAGTGTTTTAGAAATATGTAAATACGATTGGAATGAATTGATATATAGGGTTTTAGCTAAAACTTTTGGATGTAAAACAAATTCTTATGCTTTTGAATTTTTAACTCAAAATTTACCATATAAGATTATATCAAAGCATTCTGATTCTTTATTGCAGTTAGATGCACTTTTTTTTGGTGTTGCAGGTTTTTTACAAGAATCTGATGGCAGCGAATATATGGAAAAGCTGATGTATGAATATGCTTATTTGAAGCATAAGTATGGATTGATATCAATAGATGGTAGTTGTTGGAATATGCTTCGCCTGCGCCCACAGAATTTCCCAACCATAAGAATAGCTCAATTTTCTGCCTTGATGCACAATACTAAAGGATTTATTTCTGATTGGGTTTTAGGGGCAGATGTAGAATCATTAAAATTGTGGCTAATGGTATCGCCTGATGATTATTGGCAGACTCATTATCGTTTTGGAAAGTCTTCGGCAAAACATTCTGTCTCTTTAGGCGAACAAACAATATTTTCGATTTTTATTAACACTATTATACTGTTAAGATTTTTATATGCGAAGAATACTGGAAACAACGAATTACAAGAGAAAGCATTGAGGTTGTATGAATATTTTCCATTTGAAAATAACAAAACAACGCGAGTTGTTAAAGATTCTGCTTTTAAATTGGAACATTCTGGTGATTCGCAAGCAATTATGGAATTGTTGACACAATATTGCTTACAAAAACGTTGTCTAAAATGTGCAATAGGCGAAAAAATTGTTCGCGAAATATACCAAATGTAAACCATCAGTAGGATTTAACATTTTCGCGATAAGTCCTAATACCTAAGTAATCTAAAAGAAATATTCTGTGTTAAAATACAAAAAGTAGGTAATAATATTTTTTATTGTTCTAATAACTGTTTGACAGCTCGCTCAAGATCAGCGCCGCGTAGGTTTTTTTGAACAATTCTACCTTCTTTGTCAAGCAAAAATGTTGCAGGTATTGATCGAACACCGTAAATTGCTGCAGCTTGCGACTGCCATTTCTTTAGGTCGCTTACATGATAGGGCCATATAAGTTTGTCTTGTTCAATGGCACGTTTCCAAGAATTTCCGTCGCTATCCAAAGAAACACTAAAAATCTCAAAACCTTTATCGTGATATAAGTCGTAAACTCTTGTTACATTTGGATTTTCTTTACGGCAAGGTCCACACCATGAAGCCCAAAAATCTACTAACACAACTTTACCACGTAAATCACTAAGTTTTAATGTTTTACCATCGGGATTTGGAAAAGCGAGTTCGGGAGCAATCGCGCCAATGGAGGTCTTTCCAGCAGGTGAATTCATCAAATTCCAACGTTCTTTTACCATTAAATTGTCGGGATAAATGTTGTGTAAAGCCTTTATAACTTCATTGTGCAATTCTGCATTCTGTTCTTTAGGAAACATATCCAAGAAAATAAGAACGCTTAAATCTTCTTTGTTATTTCTTATATCTTCCTTTAGTTTTGCAGTTAGATATGCATCGTTCTCGTTAAAAATTTGTTGATACTTAGTAACTATACTGCTTACTTTTTCTTGGGAATTAGAGAAAATCCAATTTGCACGTTGAGAATCTTCTTTAATAGTTTTAGAATATTCACTTTTCTGCTCTGATATTGTTTCAATATCAGAGTGTAAACGACTATAGACGTTCATTGACCAATTGGAAAGATTTTTTGTATTTAGTAAGTTGTTAAAAGCAAGACTGTCACGAACATGAAGAAGATTTTTAACTGTTGGAATAATTTTTCCTATTAAGAGCTCTGCAAGATTATGTCTATCCTTAAGATTTTTAGAATATTTGTCAAATTCGGTGTAGAAATTAGTTGCATCAGTAACTCTATCTTTTTCTGAAAAATTATAATATTTACCAACGTTTTCTAAGTAAGATGCAAAAGGGGTGTAGTTAATATCAATTTTCTTGAGAAATTTATTAAGTTCGTCTGCGCAAATACGAGTGTTCTTTCCTGATAATTTTCCGTTAGGAATAAGGGATTTGAAAGTAGTATTCAGAGAGTCTGCATATTGAAAAGTCTTAACTAAATAACCGTCAACATCGTCATTAGTCTGGCGATACATATTGAACTCTTGAGCGAAAGAACTCCAGTATTTTTTATCATCATCTTCTTGAAGAACAGCATTGATACTATCAAGGATAGTCTTTCGCTTCAAAGAATAACTCGACATCTGTCTGAGTTTATCCATAGAATGCGAACCAGTTACAGATTTGATTTCTTGAATATTTTCAGCATCGAGAATTAGTTTTATGTTCTCGCCAGATTTTAATATTAGCAACAGTTGGGCACCATTGCCAAAATCAAGACGATAGATATCGTCAGGAAGCGTAACCTCCATCTGAAACTTATCATTTATAATATTTGCTGATGCGTATTTATTTGAATTTCCTGTGTAGGCATTCATTAAATCAACCTTTGAAAAGGTGTTGTTCAATAAAGTACCCTCTATTTTAGTACTTTTTTGAGCAAAAACTCCAATTATTTGCGCTAACAAAAGCAAAACTACAAGACTTTTTCTTTTCATATTTGTTACTATCATTACTTACAATTTAATAATTTTATCACCATTTAAGCTAACTGGTAATAGTTCAAAATTTGCGACCGCGAAGATACAATATTCTTTTGAAAGTTTAAATAGAGTTTTTAGCGAAAAAAAACGGAATTTTTCCTAATAATTTAGTTGAAAACCATAAATCTACAAAATTAGCTATAAATGATTAAATTACAGACTTTGTAGATGTTTTACAATAAATTTATTAGGAAAATTCCCGAATTATCTTATTTGTAAGTGGTTATTGTTAAGGTATATGAAAATTTCTGGATTTTAATATACGAGATTGCGTTGAGCTGTGTTAATCGTTAGAAATTGAAAACTTGTTGAATGTTACACCTATACTATTTAATCCTGAAACGTAGAAGTTGTCATTGTCAACAAATTCGAGGGAGCGCATTAACTGATTTTTCTTATCGGGAAGAATCATTTGGGTGATTTCTTGGTCGGGAGAGAGTTTCATAAGCACCATTTCACCTGGTTTATTGAATTTTAAGCCAGATATTCCGCAAACAACACCTTTTCCAGGGTAGGGGATATTGTTATTATGATCGTTGAACATAACGTAAACATCATTATTATTAACAAATGCAGAATATGATATATAAAAATTTTTCCATTCATCAGGAATGAAAGTGTGAGCCGCCATTTGTTGCTTTTGAATCATTGAAAATTTTGAGGTTTCATCAGGCATAATAGTAGAGATTAAAGTATTTTTTGTAAGTATCTGATAAGTGATAAAACCTTGAGCATCCCTAATTTTTTTTATAAAACGATGTTCTCCAAGTAAAACTAATCCTCCATTTTCAAGCTCTAAAATGTTGTCTGCATTAATAGAATATTGTTGATTTCCTAATATGTTTGATAACATAGCAGGAGCCTTTTTCTGTGCGTAGTTGCTGCTGAAATCGTATGATAAAAGTTTAGAGAAATTTTCACTCTCAGAATTAAATTTGATAAGAAAATATCCATTGGATTTAGTCATTGTATTTTCGTAAGTATTTGTGAAATAGCCTCCTATAGCGATTTGGCCGTCTTTGAGTACCTTTGCAAAGAAATTCTGAGGTTTTCCAAAGTTTTCATCAGTTGTAAAGGTTCTTGTTTCATTGCCATTTGCCATAATGACTTGAAATTGAACATCATAAACTTTGTCGCCCTTCAAGTTACAAGAATAAGCAGGAATGAATAAATTTCCATTATTGTCAACAGCAATATTACCTAAAGCAAAGGATGTCCCCTTAAAACTTGGAGTAATGGGACTCTGCCAAACAAACTCACCTTCGTTGTTAACAACTACAGCATATAGATTTTCCAATAAACTCTTTTTACCAGTAACCATAACTAATGCAGCCATATATTTTTCATTTGGAGATTTAGCAGTCTTGTATTCAGGCCAGAATTTAGTATTAGCATTTGTGGTTATGGAGTTAGTGTTACTGTGGGTATATTTAGCTATACCTTTTTCAATATTTGCAATTGAGAAAGTAACAAAATCTCCTTTTTTAGTGGTGCTACGATACAAAGCTATGATGTTATTAGGCGTATTTATTGCATTTAGCAAATAATCTTGTTTTTGAGTTAAAATATTTATTGCAGATTTTTCTAAAGTCTCTTTATTTATTGTATAGATATAATCTAAGTTGTTTTTTCCAAACTTATAACTAACATAAAGATAATTGTTGTCGTCATCTTGACCGATGGCGGTTGTGGAAACATTTCCACGCGATAACCAAGGATTTTGTGTTTTCAATAAATCTATGTTTTGTGCAAAAATAGTAGATGTTATGACGAAACATAAACTAAGAAATAAAAGTTTTTTCATAATAATTGTTTTTTTGTGAATAAATATTTTTTATATCCTAATCAAAATATCAATAGTTTTTTATTTGACAAAATTTTACATCTGTCATATTCAACGCAAAAATAATTTTTTTTTTAACTGTTCGCTAAAACTCCAAAAAAATCTATAACATCAAGGATACAGATTCATAACTTATTGATAAAAAAGAGAGCGACAATTTATGCCGCTCTCAAATCAAATTATGTATCTATTACTGCAGATTATTTTTTACTGCGTCTTTTTGGTTTGAGGTTGTGTTTTGCTACGAAATCATCAAGAACTTCCTTCAATGTAGGAGAGCCAATTTCCTGTAATTCGTAACCAACTTTCACAACAGGTTGTTTGATCTTGATGAAGCGAGGAAGATCGATAGGAGTACCGATAACAACAGCATCACAAGGAGTTTTTGCTATAGTTTTTTCAAGGTCTTTCATTTGTTCCTCACCATATCCCATGGCTGGAAGCAAAGTGCCGATATTAGGATAAATTTCGAATGTTTCAGAGAGTTTACCTACAGTGTAAGGTCTTGGGTCGATGAGTTCAGCAGCACCGTGTTTCATAGCGGCAACTGTACCAGCACCGATTTTCATTTCGCCGTGTGTTAATGTAGGACCGTCTTCAACAACGAGGACTTTTTTACCTTTGATAAGTTCTGGTTTGTCAACAGTAAGAGTGGAAGCAGCGTCAATTAACATGGCGTTAGGATTGATTTTGCGGAGATTTTCTCTTACAGTGTTAATGTTTTCGAGAGAAGCTGAGTCGATTTTGTTAATAACGATAACGTCAGCCATACGCGCAACAACTTCGCCTGGGTAGTAGCTAACTTCAGCACCTGGACGCAATGGGTCGGCAACGCCAACGGTAAGGTCTGGTTGATAGAATGGGAAATCGTTGTTACCACCATCCCACAATACGATATCGCAACCATCTGGATCTTGTTCAGCAGCGCGGAGAATAGCTTCGTAATCAACACCAGCGTAAATAACGTTACGTTTTGTAACTACGTGAGGTTCGTATTCTTCCATTTCTTCGATTGTGCAGTTGTGTTTTTTAAGGTCGGCAACTTCGGCGAAACGTTGAACTTTTTGTTTGTTCAAATCTGGATCGTAAGGCATAGGGTGGCGAACAGCAACTACTCTGAAGCCCATTTCTACCAAATATTCAATAATTCTACGTGAAGTTTGTGATTTTCCGCAACCAGTACGTGTTGCACCAACTGCGATAACTGGTTTTTTAGATTTAACCATAGTGTCTTTTGGACCCATCAACCAGAAGTTAGCGCCAGCAGCGTTCACTAAAGCACTAACACCCATTACGTATGCGTAAGGTTTGTCGCTGTATGCAAATACGCAATCATCAACGTCAAATTCTTTGATTAATTCTGTTAATTTTGATTCAGGATAGATTTTAATTCCGTTAGGATATAAATCTTCACCTGCTAATTCCTTTGGATACATACGGTCGTCGATACCAGGAATTTGTTCAGCTGTGAAAGCAACTACATTGTAGTTCTTGTTGTGACGGAAAAAGGTGTTAAAGTTGTGGAAGTCTCTTCCAGCAGCACCGATGATAATCACATTTCTAACTTTTTTTCTCATAAAATTTAATTTTTTAAGTTATAAAAAGAATTGTGTTCAATTTTTTGGCAGCGCAAAAGTAATAAAATTTTCTTTCTGAGTGTTTTATTTTGTTTTTTTTATTTTGTTTTTTATTTTTGCATAGAATCATTGCTGTAAGGAGAAACGTCATAATCTACAAATTCCTTATTCAAATATTTGTAGTATCCACAAATTGCAACCATAGCGGCATTGTCTGTGGTGAGCTCCAATGGTGGTAAGAATACATTTCTATTATAGCGTTTTGCTAATTCGGTCATAGCTTTTCTGAGTCCAGAATTTGCAGAAACTCCACCTGCTAAAACAATATCTTTGCATGTTGATTCTTTGAAAACTTTTTTAACTTTATCGGTCAAAGATTTTATAATAGCTGATTGTATAGAAGCGGCAAGGTTATGGATGTTTTCTTTTATAAAATTAGGATTTTCTTTAAGATTGTCGCGAATGAAATATAAAAAAGAGGTTTTTAATCCAGAAAAACTGTAATCCAATCCAGGCAAATGTGAAATAGAGAAAGAGTATTTATTAGGGTCGCCATCTTTGGCGTATTTGTCAATAACAGGACCACCAGGGTAGGGCAGGCCGAGTATTTTAGCAGCTTTATCGAAAGCTTCTCCAGCAGCATCGTCAATAGTGCCACCTAACTTTACCATATCGAAATAATCATTAACTTGTAATAATAGGGTATGTCCGCCTGATACAGTAAGACAAAGAAAAGGAAATTGAGGCTTAGGAGTAGATTCGTTAGGTTTATTTAGGAAATGCGCTAACACGTGAGCCTGTAGGTGATTTACCTGTATGAGAGGGATTTGCAGGGTGAAAGCCATAGCTTTGGCGAAAGAGTTGCCTACGAGCAGTGAACCCATTAAGCCTGGACCGTTGGTAAATGCAATAGCCGATAACTCTTCCTTTCGTATGCCAGCACGTTTCAAAGCAGTGTCGATGACAGGGATGATATTCTGTTGATGAGCTCTCGATGCGAGTTCTGGTACTACTCCGCCATATTCTGCATGAATTTTTTGGCTTGCAATTACATTCGAAAGCATTGTGGTGTCCGCAATCACTGCTGCCGACGTATCGTCGCATGATGACTCTATACCTAATATATATACCATCTTCATAATTTTTAAGGCCGCAAAGTTACATTTTTTATCATAAAGATATAGATTGGAGTTGAAATTCAATAGCATCCTGAATTTTTTACCGTAAAGTTTGAAATAATCCCCGATTTTTGCACGTGTCTTTTAAATAATATTCAAAACTCCAGATATTTTTTGTTTAAATTTTAGCAAATAATGAAAAATAGAAATTTTGGTATCACTCTTTTTACTACATTTGCACAAAATTATATTTTATGAACAAGAGTCTAAAAATCTATTCAATATTGCTGTTGATATTCTTGAGTTTCAGTGCTTTTTGTCAAAATTCTGAAATTGATGACGATTATAAGTATGCTACAGAACTTCTTAAAACAGGTGATAAAGTTCCAAATTTTAACATCCAGACTCATGATGGTAAAATGCTTGATTTTAGTGAATTTTCAAAAGGTAACTATGTTGTTTTGGATTTTTGGGCGTCTTGGTGTCCAGATTGTATAAAAGATGCTCCCAATGTCGTACAGATGTGCAATAAATATAGCTCAAAAGGCGTGAAATTTATTGGCGTATCTTTTGATACAGACAAAGAAAAATGGCTCTTAGCAATTGATAAATTTGGATTGTCATATACCCAAGTTTGTGAATTGGTGAGCAAGGCTCAATCGCCTATAGCCAAAGCCTATGGTGTTAAATGGATTCCTTCAATATATCTTATCAGTCCAGAAGGAAAAGTTGTTGTTAGCACTGTCTTATCTTATAAAATTGAAGATAAATTGAAAGAGATATTTGGAGAATAATTATGAAAAGTATTTTAGGCATAGGAAATGCTCTCGTTGATATATTAGTAAATGTAGATAATGATGATATACTAACCCGTTTTGGACTTGTAAAAGGCGGAATGGAGATGATAGATTCATCTAAAAAGAATGAAATTTTAAAGGAAATATCTTCTATGGAGCAAACATTGGCAACTGGAGGCTCTACTTCTAATACTATTCACGGAATTGCTCGTTTGGGTAATAAAGCAGGTTACATAGGTAGAATAGGAAATGATGAGCTTGGAGTTATCTTCCGTGAAGAGTGTAAACGTTTTGGTGTAGTTCCTCACTTAATAGAATCAGATATTGATAATGGTGTGGCGATAACTTTCATTACTCCTGATGCTGAGAGAACATTTGCGACTTATCTTGGTGCTGCAGCTACAATGCAACCCTCTCAGATTGATTCAAATATTTTTGATAATTATGATATAATTCACGTTGAAGGATATTTGATTTTTAATCACGATTTAATATTGCATATTTGTAAAACCGCTAAAGAAAAAGGGCTTATGGTTTCGATGGATATGGCAAGTTATAATCTTATTGAACAACATCACGATTTTGTTGAGATTTTGCTTCGTGATTATGTGGATATTATTTTTGCAAATGAAGAAGAGGCTAAGGCTTTTACAGGAAAAAATAATGAAGAAGCCATTGTAGAGCTTGCTAAATATTGTCCTGTAGCTGTAATTAAAATTGGCAAAGATGGATCTATCGTTATGATGAACGGAGAGATTACACAAATTAAACCATTTGTTGTTAAACCTGTTGACACAACAGGGGCAGGTGATATATATGCTTCAGGTTTTCTCTATGGCTTTTCAAATAAATTTGATGCACTTAAGTCTGGAAATTTAGCCTCTTATCTATCAGCTAAACTAATAGAATATGTTGGAGCAAAATTGCCAGATTCAGAGTGGAATATTCTTTCAGAAACAAATTTACTTTAAAACTCTATGTATTCAGATATTTTGAGTAAATTTGCATCGATAAAAAAAAATAATAATTGATTGATTGTTAGTAGATTGTATTTTTAAAATTGTATATGAATATGAAAAAAACTCCATTTCCAGCAGAAATAGTTGATGAAATTGTTGCAGAAAGTGGCATAAAAGAAGTAGGTAAGGCATCAATTCGCGAAGTAAAACGCCTTATTAATGAAATAGAAAAGGCAACGGGTGACGAATTTGTTCGTATGGAGATGGGAATCCCAGGATTACCTCCATGTCATGTTGGTGTTGAAGCTCAAATAGATGCTCTTAAAAAAGGCGTAGCAGCAATTTATCCAGATATAGAAGGTATTCCTGAATTAAAGAAGGAAACTGCTCGTTTTGTTAAAAATTTTATAGACCTCGAAGTAAAACCTGAAAATTGTATTCCTACAGTTGGTTCTATGATGGGAGGAATGGCTGGATTTATGACTTTTGTGCGTTGCCGTAAAGAACGTGATACAACTCTTTTTATAGATCCTGGTTTTCCTGTTCAAAAGCAACAGCACCGTGTTATGGGATTGAAATATGAAACGTTTGATGTATATAACTTCCGAGGATCAAAACTCCGTGCAAAATTAGAAAGTTATTTAGAAAAAGGTAATGTACACACAATAATGTATTCAAATCCTAACAACCCTTCTTGGATCTGTTTTACCGAAGAGGAGCTACAAATAATTGGTGATGTGGCTAATAAATACGATGTTTTTGTCTTTGAAGACCTTGCTTATTTCGGTATGGACTTCCGTCAAAATATCTCGGCTCCAGGTATGCCGCCATATCAACCAACTGTAGGTAAATATACCGATAATTATGCGCTTTTAATATCTGGTTCAAAAGCGTTTAGCTATGCTGGTGAACGTATTGCATTGATGGTGATGTCAGACAAGTTGTTTAATAGAGAATTTTCTGATTTAGAACCTTATTTCAAGATGACAAAACTTGGAAGAGCTATTATCTATGGCACTGTTTATGCAATTAGCTCAGGTGTTTCCCATTCCGCACAATATGCAATGGCAGCAATCTTAAAAGCTTGTAACGATGGTACCTATAATTATATTGAAGATGTTCGAGAATATGGAGAAAAAGCAGCTATTATGAAAAAACTTTTTACAGATAATGGCTTCGAAATAGTTTATGATAAAGATGGCGACAAGCCATTAGCTGATGGATTCTATTTCACAGTTGCATATCCAGGTATGAGTAGCGATGAACTTCTTCGTGAGTTTCTATATTATGGCGTTAGTGCTATATCTTTGAGTACTTGCGGTAGTGAGCGAACAGAAGGTCTTCGTGCCTGTGTCTCTCTAACCCCAAGATCTCAATTCCCAATTTTAGAAGAACGTCTAAAACTTTTCAGAGAAAATCATAAATAACACCTTCTTAGGGTTTATAAATATGACTTATAAAAACCAATACGATAATATGCCTTCTCCGTGTTATATCCTATCGGAGGAGGCATTGTTGGCTAATCTTCATTTGTTGGATATAGTACAAAAGGAGACTGGAGTCAAAATTATTTGCGCTTTGAAAGGATATGCCTTTTGGCCTTCTTTTCCCCTGATTAGAGAATATCTTTCTGGTGCTACAGCAAGCTCTCTTAATGAGGCTCGACTCATTGCAGAAGAGATGGGGTGCGAAGCTCATACATACGCTCCTGTATATACTGATGATGATTTTGAACAGATATTAACCTATAGTAGCCATTTGACTTTCAACTCTTTGTCTCAATATGAAAGATTTATACAAATAGTTAACAAATTTCCGAAAAAAGTAAGCCTTGGTCTTAGGATAAATCCAGAATACTCTGAGATTGAGACAGAACTGTACAACCCTGCGGTTCCAGGTTCGCGTTTGGGAATTTTGCGAGATTCTTTACCTAATGTGCTCCCAAAAAGTATAGAAGGTTTGCATTTTCACGTTCTGTGTGAAAACGATAGTTACGCGCTTGAAAGATGTCTTAATGCAGTTGAAGAGAAATTCTCAAACCTTATTAAGCAATGTAAATGGTTTAATATGGGTGGTGGTCATCATATAACCCGCGCAGACTATAATATTCCTCATTTAATTTCACTACTTAAAGATTTTAAATTACGTTATCCAAATCTCGAAGAGATAATTCTTGAACCAGGCGAAGCTGTAGGATGGCAAACAGGTGTGCTAACGTCAACAGTTGAAGATATTGTTGAAAATAAAGGTGTTAAAATAGCAATGCTAAATATTTCTTTTGCTTGCCATCTGCCAGATTGTTTAGAAATGCCATATAAACCTACAGTACTTGGAGCTTCCGAACCAAATCTTGAAAGTAAACATATTTATCGACTTGGTGGTTGCTCTTGTTTAGCAGGTGATTTTATAGGAATGGGCGACTTTGCATTTTCAGAACCACTTGAAATTGGCGATACTATAGTTTTTGACGATATGATTCATTATACGATGGTTAAAACAACTTTTTTCAATGGCGTTAATCATCCATCTATAGGTGTTATTCACCCTGATGGTGAGTTTGAACTACTCTCTCAACCAGGAGATTATTTTTCTTATAAGGCAAAATTGGGTTGATGACATATACTATTAAAGTTCGAAATGATGGTTTCAAAAGTGAAATCTTTGATCCTGTAAGAAAAATATGGGTGATTAAAACCCCAGAAGAAGAGGTTAGACAAAAATTTATACTCTATCTTTTGAATGTAAAAAAAATCCCACTCTCACATATCTCTGTTGAACATGGCGTGTTAATAAATGGTACAATGAAACGCTATGATATTGTTGTTTTTGATGAAAATCTTAAGCCATATTTAGTTGTTGAATGTAAGGCTCCAGAAATAAAATTAACGCAAAAGGTCCTCGATCAAGCTGGAAGATATAATTCAGCTTTGCGAGCACCGTTCATTTGTATTACAAATGGCTTAGATGTAAAATTTTTTTCAGTTGTAGATGGCAAATAATTGTTTGTCCACGTAACGAGATGTTTGCATTATTTTGGATTTTAACGCATGTACGACCATAGGTTACATTCGACACACAGCTACTCTTATTGGCGGGCAGGGGGGCCATGAAAAAGCCAATGTTTCTACAAAGTGTAGAGGATTTCTCAGTAGTGGATATGTTTATGAGACTGTTGTTTTGTATTTGTTTTTTTTGCATTTTTGCAGTTTATAGTCAATGAAAATATTTAAAAAGATTTATATGAAAAAAAGTTTACTATTTACCATTGTTTTTTCGATTTTATTCGCTTGGGTGCGTGCTGACGGAGGAATGTGGATCCCCATCTATTTAAGTCAAAATGAAGCAGAAATGCAACAACTCGGGTTCCACCTTACCGCGGATGATATTTACAGCATAAATCATAATAGTATGAAAGATGCTATCGTTCTTTTTGGATCAGGTTGCACCGCAGAATTGATTTCTAATCAAGGGCTTCTTTTAACAAACCATCATTGCGGATACTCTTACGTTCAGTCGCATAGCACGATGGAACATAATTACCTTCGCGATGGCTTTTGGGCGAAAAATTTAAGTGAGGAGATTCCAATGGAAGGACTAACAGTAACATTTTTAGCTTATATGGAAGATGTTACAAACCAAATACTTGATGGTGTGAATGACGATATGACAGACTCAAAACGCCAACTTACTATCAAAGATAATATGCAAAAAGTTATCTTTAAAGCTACTGATGGTACTAACTATAAGGCTATAATAAAACCATTCTATTATGGCAATCAATATTTTATGTTTGTAACGGAAACATATAGCGATATTCGTCTTGTGGGTGTTCCGCCTGAAAGTATTGGTAAGTTTGGTGGCGATAGCGACAACTGGATGTGGCCACGCCATACTGGTGATTTCTCACTATATAGAATATATACAAGCAAAGACGGAAAACCTGCAGAATATAGCAAAGACAATATTCCAATGACTCCAAAACAGTTTTTTCCAATTTCTATAAAAGGTGTTGAAGAAAATGATTTTACACTGGTTTTCGGTTATCCTGGCACAACAAGACAGTTTTTGATTTCCGATGGTGTTAATGCTGTAGCTAATATTCAAAATCCTATTGCTATTCAAGCTCGTACTATTCGTTTGGATGCTATGAAAAAAGAGATGAATAAAGACCCGCGAATCCGTCTTATGTACTCTGCTAAAGCTAATGGAATATCAAACGGATGGAAAAAATGGCAAGGTGAGAGCAAAGGAATTCGTGAGTGTAATGTGATTGAAAAGAAACAACAACAAGAAGATGATTTTCAAAAATGGGTTAATGTTGATAAAAATAGAACCTCTTCATACGGGAATCTTCTACAAGATATGAAAAATATCTATTCTAAGTATAATAATCATCTCCAAGAAGTAACTTATATCAATGAATGTTTTTTTGGAGTTGAACTAATTGAAGAAGTCGTTTATCCTTACATGAGCAAACTTTTTGATAAGGATAATATCACAGATGAGGTACGAAAACAGATTATTAATAACGATAAATCATTTCGAGCTGAATATTATGCCCCAATAGACAAAGAGTGTTTTGTGGAATTGATGACATTCTATTTTACCTCAGAAAAACCAAGTAATATCCCTTCCAATTTACAGAAATATATTAAGGATGAGAAAACACTGCGTCAGATAATGGCAACTATTTGGGATAATAATATTTCTAAAGCCCCTTATTTTGCTGATGGCGAAAAATATCGTGATTTTGTTGCTAAGGCTACACCGAAACAGATTTCAAAAACATCAAGCAATGAATTAGTATTCATTTATCAAGAGTTATTCTCACATTATGCTTCAGCCGTAACTCTTTATCGTTCTGAAAATACAGAACTTGATAAGTACTATCGTACATACGTTAAAGCTTTGATGGAAAAAGATAAAGATAAAATTTTTTATCCTGATGCCAACCTTACTATGAGAGTAACTTACGGTCAAGTTAAAGGTTTTAATCCCGCTGATGGAGTCAAATATGTGCACTATACTACTATTGATGGAATTATGGAAAAAGAGGACCCAGATGTTTATGACTACCAGGTTCATCCTCGTCTTAAAGAACTTTGGCAAAAGAAAGATTATGGTAGGTATGCCGATAAAAATGGTCAACTCCCAGTAGCTTTTATAGCAAGCAACCATACAACTGGAGGAAACTCTGGAAGTCCAGTAATAAATGGTTACGGACAACTCGTAGGGACTAACTTTGATAGAGTTTGGGAAGGTACTATGAGCGATATTTATTATGATGTTAACCGTTGTAGAAATATAAGCTTAGACGCTCGCTACTTTCTTTTTATAGTTGATAAGTTTGCTGGTGCACAGAATATTCTTGATGAGTTAAAAATTATTGAATAACGTTTTTTTTGATTTAATATTCAAGTATTAGAAAAATTTTTAGTTTTGATATCATTCGAAGATATAGATAAATATTCAGTGTGGTATAACATTTTAATGCGCTTTTTATGTTTTGCCCACAATGGAGTATATTATCGTAGATTTGTTGTAAAAAATAGCGAAAATATTCCTCAGCAAGGAATGCCAACATTAATTATTGCAAACCATCAGAATGGTATGATGGACGCAATGGCTATTCTTCATACTCTATATAGAATAGATAAAAGACAGCCCGTTTTTATAGCTCGAGGTGATATTTTTAAGAAAGATAGCGTTGCAAAAGTCTTACGGTTTCTTAAAATATTGCCTGTTTTTAGGAATCGTGACGGCAGAAGAGAGGATATTAAAAAAGACCTTGATATATTTAACATAGCTGCCAAAGTGCTTTGTAATAATGGGACTTTGGTTATCTTTCCCGAAGCTGGTCACCAACAAGGTCATTATTTGAGCACCTTTAAGAAGGGTTTTCCAAGGATAGCCTTTACAGCTGAAGAATTGAAAGACTTTAAGCTCGGTGTTCAAATTTTACCTATAAATATTCACTACTCAAACTATTTTGAATTTCGTAGCGATTTAGTAGTTACTTGCGGAAAACCTTTTTCTTATGATGAATTTTTTGAAATCTACAAGGAATCACCTAACCAAGCTTATATAAATCTTAACGAAAAAGCAAGATTTATAGTTAAATCGATGACTCCTGATATTGATATTCCTGAGTATTACTCTGAAATAGACGCAATTACACAAATTGTTTCTGAACATCTTCTCAAAAGAAAAGGACTGGTTAACTACGGTCTGTCTGATAAAAAAGATTCTTCTATGGAGATTATTGCAGCAGTTAGAAATCTGCGCGATGATAGAGTTGAAGATTTTGAAAAATTGATGTTTATTACTAAAGAATACTTATGTTTATTGAAAGAAAAGTCTATTACAGATTGGGCAGTAAATCGAGAAATATCTAAACATAAGTTAATTCTTTATGTATTGATGCTGATAGTAGCCTCTCCATTTGCACTTTTTGGACTAATAAACAATTTTATTCCATCTACACTATTGAATACTATCGTAGGTAAGATAAAAGATCCAATGATGCGTTCTACATTCCAATATGCTATTGGTACGGCCATTGTTATTCCTATTTGGTATTTAATCCTGTTGATTTTAGTAAGTGTTTTGTCTAAAAGTTTTGTTTTTGGTTTAACTTACGCAATTTTCTCAGGAATTTGTGGTCTATTTTATAGAAGTTATAAGAGAAATTTTGGAAAAATGCTTTCAGTTATTCGCTTAAAAAGTATAAAAAGAGAAACATTCAATAAGACGTCTGCTCTGAAATCAAATATTATTAGCCTTGTTGAGTCTGTTCTTTTTTGAGAATAATTATTGGATTTTTTTGTACTTTTGCAGCCTCATTAATGTAAAAAGATATGCGACCTGATTTTAGTAATGTCGATTTTAAAAATGTTCCACAAGGAGATAGAAATTTTTCTCAGTGGGCTAAAGATAATAATGTGATATCCAATTGGATGACTTCAGAGCAGATACCTGTAAAGCAAGTTTATGGGGCAGATGATTTGCTCGGAATGGAACATTTAAACTATGCTTCTGGTTTACCTCCATATTTACGCGGACCATATTCGATGATGTATGTTTTCCGTCCTTGGACTATCAGACAATATGCAGGATTTTCTACAGCAGAAGAGTCTAATGCTTTCTATCGTAGAAATCTTGCCGCAGGCCAGAAAGGTTTGTCTGTTGCTTTTGACCTTGCTACGCATCGCGGATACGACTCTGACCATCCACGCGTTGTTGGCGATGTGGGAAAAGCAGGTGTGGCGATAGATTCTATTCTTGATATGAAGATTCTCTTCGACCAGATACCTCTTGATAAGATGTCTGTTTCTATGACAATGAATGGTGCTGTACTTCCAGTGTTAGCTTTTTATATAATTGCTGCTGAAGAACAAGGTGTTACTTTAGACCAACTTTCAGGCACAATTCAAAACGATATTCTTAAAGAGTTTATGGTCCGAAATACCTATATATATCCTCCATCTCATTCAATGAAGATTATTGCGGATATATTTGAATATACTTCAAAGAATATGCCTAAGTTTAACTCTATTTCAATTTCTGGGTATCACATGCAAGAGGCTGGTGCAACAGATGATATTGAGTTAGCATATACTCTTTCCGATGGTCTTGAGTATCTTCGTGCGGGTGTTAATGCAGGTATGAGCGTTGATGATTTTGCCCCACGCCTATCATTCTTCTGGGCTGTAGGTATGAACCATTTTATGGAAATAGCAAAAATGCGTGCAGCTCGTATGTTGTGGGCAAAAATTGTTAAACAATTTAATCCGCAAAATCCAAAATCTATGGCTTTGCGTACTCATTCTCAAACTTCAGGTTGGTCTCTCACAGAACAAGACCCGTTTAATAATGTTTGTCGTACATGTGTTGAAGCTATGGGTGCTGCGTTAGGACACACTCAATCGCTTCACACTAACGCCCTTGATGAAGCTATTGCCTTGCCTACTGATTTCTCAGCACGTATCGCTCGTAATACACAAATTTATATTCAAGAGGAAACTCAAGTGTGCCGTTCGATAGATCCTTGGGCAGGTTCCTATTATATTGAAAGTTTAACACATCAAATTGCTCATCGAGCATGGGAGCACATTCAGGAAATTGAATCTCTCGGCGGTATGGCAAAAGCTATCGAAACAGGTATTCCCAAAATGCGTATTGAAGAAGCTTCTGCTCGCAAACAAGCTCGTATCGATTCTGGTAAGGAGGCCATCATAGGTGTTAGTAAATATAAGTTAGACAAAGAATCTCCAATTGAGACTTTAGAAGTTGATAATACAACAGTTCGCGAAGCCCAAATTAAACGTCTTGCTGAACTTAAAGCTAATAGAAATGAAAATGAGGTTCAGGCTGCCCTTAACGCTCTTACAGAGTGTGCTTCCTCTGGAAATGGCAACCTCTTAGATCTCTCTATTAAAGCAGCTCGTGTTCGCGCTTCTCTCGGCGAAATTTCTATGGCACTCGAAAAAGTTTATGGTCGTTATAAAGCAAAAATAAATCTTATATCTGGCGTGTATAGTAAAGAACAACAAGATAATGCTTCATTCAAAGAAGCGTGCGATAAATGTAATGAATTTGCTCGCAAAGAAGGCCGTCGCCCTCGTGTTATGGTTGCTAAAATGGGACAAGATGGCCACGATCGCGGTGCTAAAGTTGTAGCAACTGGCTATGCTGATATTGGCTTTGATGTTGATATGGGACCTCTTTTCCAAACTCCAGAGGAGGCTGCTAAGCAGGCTGTTGAAAATGATGTGCATATAATGGGGGTATCTTCTCTCGCCGCAGGACACAAAACCCTTGTACCTCAAGTAATTGCAGAACTTAAAAAATTGGGCAGAGAAGATATTGTGGTTGTGGTAGGTGGCGTAATTCCTCCTCAAGATTATGATTTTCTTTACGAATGTGGCGTTGCTGCTATTTTTGGACCAGGAACTCGTATCGCCGACTCCGCTAACGCAATGCTTGATATCCTTATGGCTGAATAACTTTTAAAATGAATATATTCTCTTCTCTAAGAAGAAAAATATTATTCTTTCTTGTAGTTTGTCTTATGATAGTATCTTCGCTGTTCGGACAAACTACAACTTTGTATAAAATATCACCAAAAGAATATTCTAATACTGCAGTTATTATCTGTCCTGGTGGTAGCTACTATTGGTTAGATATGAAATCGGAAGGCAAAATTGTTGCTGAATGGCTTTCTGAAAATAATATATCTGCTTATGTGTTAAAATACCCCACTTCCAGTTGGTTGTCTTTTTTCTTTCATATCAGAAGTCCATATAGAAGTCAATATCCCGCACAATTAGAATCACTAAAGGAAGCGTTAAAAATAGTTAAAAATGAAGGCTTTGAAAATGTAGGTGTTATGGGCTTTTCTGCTGGTGGACACCTTGCTGTAAACTCCGCTGTTTCTATTAAAGATTCTTTAGCTCCAGATTTCGTTACCGCAATATATCCTGTTGTTACTATGAAATCACCTTATGTGCACAAACGATCCCGAAGAGGCTTATTAGGTGAAAGACGCTCTAAAAAAACTTGTATGCAAGATTCTCTATCATTAGAACTTCATGCTGAAAAGATCTCTTGTCCGCTATTTTTGGTGAATTGTAAAGACGACAAAACAGTAGATTATCGAAATTCTGAATTACTTTATAATGCAATGTTAAAAAATCCTAACTCCAAAATTACTTATATCCAATTTAATACAGGCGGACATGGTTTTGGAGCTGACGACTCAAAAGCTAATGAAGAAGCAATTCTTTGGAAAGAAAGCTGGATTTTATGGCTTAAGGAAAACATCAATTTCAAGATTTTACAAAAATAGTATGCAAGATATAGAGTATTCATCGCCCGAAAAAATAAAGCAATTTCAAGAAAATAAATTGCAAGAAGCACTACAATTCCTTCAACAAAACTCTAAATACTATGGACGGATGTTTGAGCGTTATAATATCAACATCAATAATATTCAGTATCTTGAGGATTTAGTGAATATTCCTTTTACTGAAAAAAAGGATTTACAACTTTTTAATGAAGACTTTTTATGTGTTCCTACTCACAAGGTTATAGATTACATCACTACAAGTGGAACTCTCAGCGACCCTGTAACGTTTTGTTGCACCGAGAAAGATCTTCAACGCCTCGCTTATAACGAAAGAAAAAGTTTTGAATGCGCAGGTCTCCATCCTGGCAATATTCTTCAACTGATGGTAACATTAGATAAAAGGTTTATGGCTGGTTTGGCATATTTTTTGGGTCTTAGAGAATTAGGAGCCTCTGTTGTTCGTGTGGGCAACGGGATACCAGAGTTGCAATGGGATACTATCAATAGAATAAAACCAGATAGTATTATGTGTGTGCCATCATTTATACCACGACTGATTCAATATGCTGAAGATCATGGAATAGACTACCGAAAATCGAGTGTGAGAAAAATTATAGGTATCGGTGAAAGTCTGCGCAATCAGAATTTTTCTCTTAATCTTCTCGGAAATCAGATAAAACAGAAGTGGGATGTAGAGTTGTATGCTACCTATTCTTCAACTGAAATGGGGGCTACTTTTAGCGAATGCGAATTTGGTGTAGGTGGACATGTTCATCCTGAACTTATTATTGTAGAAATTATTGGAGATGATAATTTGCCTGTTCCTGACGGTGAAGTAGGGGAGGTTGTTATCACCACTCTCGGCGTTGAAGGAATGCCATTGTTGCGATTTCGTACAGGTGATATATGTGCCAAAATCAACGAAAAATGTAACTGTGGTCGTAATAGCTACCGCTTGACTCCTCTTGTGGGACGTAAAAATAATATGATAAAGTTGAAAGGAACAACACTCTATCCTCCAGCTATGATGGATGTCCTTAATAACACACCTTTCGTGTATAATTATGTGATTTATGTTCAAGATTCACAACAAGGAACAGATGAGGTGCTCGTTAAAATTGGACTTAATGATGAATTTATCTCTCAAAATACACATTTTAGAGAACATCCTGAAGAGATAATCAATGAGTTGAAGAATAGATTTCGTGCTCATGTTAGAGTTGCTCCTGTCGTTAAAGTAGCTACAGTAGAAGAAATTCAGAAAATAAACTTTCCTCAAAGCTCCAGAAAACCTGTGAAATTTATTGATTTACGCAAAAAACACTAAATTATTTATGAGAAATCGGCGAGATTCTTTTAAAGAGAGTATTCTTCGTAACCTTAAGTTTACTCCTACACAAAGTCAAAGTGTCGCAGTTGATAGTATTGCCGATTTTATATTTAACAAAGGCGATAATTTTCTTTACCTTTTGAAAGGATATGCTGGAACAGGCAAAACAAGTATTGTAAGTGCATTAGTGAGATCACTTTCTGAGTTGAAAGTTAAAATAGTTCTGCTTGCTCCTACAGGTAGAGCCTCTAAAGTGTTATCGCATTATTCTAAACGAAAAGCTTATACTATCCATAAGTGGATATATCGAGCATATTCTAAAAATGGTGTTCATAAGTTTATTAAGAAAGAAAATAAAGACGACCATACCCTTTATATTGTGGACGAGGCATCGATGGTATCAGTAAATTCTAAAAACGAAACTTTTAATTTGAATTTATTAGATGATTTGATGGATTTTGTTTATTCTGGAAAAAGCAATAGAATGCTTTTTGTTGGCGATGACGCTCAGCTTCCCCCAGTAAATTCTATCGAAAGCCCTGCTCTTGACGCTGATTATCTTCGCTCTTCCTATTGTGTTAATGTTTTTGGAACTTTGATGACTGATGTTGTTAGGCAAACTGTAGATTCTGGTATTTTGTTGAATGCTACTCTATTACGAGATAAACTTCGCACTTGTGTTTATACCTTACCATACTTTTCAGGGGATAACTATCCAGATTTTAGAAGAGTTTCTGGAGTGGATTTTGAGGAATTGTTAAATGAGCTTTACGGTAAGTATTCTGTAGAAGAGATTGTTACTATTACCCGTTCAAATAAACGAGCAGTATTGTTTAATAATGCAATAAGAGGCAGAATCCTTTTTCGTGAGAATGTCGTTGGGGTAGGAGACTATGTTATGGCGGTTAAGAACAATTACTATTGGTTAGATGAACTTTCTGAAGCAGGTTTTATAGCAAATGGCGACATTATGGAAATACTTTCAATTCAGAAACAACAAGAAATTTATGGTTTTCATTTTGCAGATATTACAGTACGACTTTGCGATTACCCCGACCATCCAACTGTAGATATTAAAGTGATACTCGAGAGTTTGGATTTTGACGGCCCTTCATTATCATACGAAGAGAATAGAAAATTGTATGACGCAGTCGCAGAAGATTACGAAGGGTTAAATTCTAAAGCACGTTTTTTATGCTTGAAAAAAGACCCTTACGTAAATGCTGTTCAGATTAAGTTTGCATATTCTATGACTTGCCATAAAACACAAGGCGGACAGTGGTCGCATGTGATTGTTGATCAAGGTTTTTTTCAACCAGAATCTGCCGATAGAGAATATTTGCGTTGGCTTTATACAGCTCTTACGCGTGGCACAAAGAATGTTTACCTTCTTAATTTTAACGAGGAAATTTTTGGGAAAATTTAGCTTTTAATCTCCAATAGTATGCTATTTTTTTGTAATTTTGCAGGCTAATTTTTTGATTATGAATAGAGAAAGAATAGATAACGTTTTTGAAGAGTTTAAGAATACCAAAATTTTGGTTATTGGAGATGTGATGATAGATTGCTATTTAACAGGTAAAGTTACGAGAATAAGTCCAGAAGCCCCAGTTCCAATTGTTAATGTGGAAAGTAGAAGTTATAGGCTTGGCGGGGCAGCGAATGTAGCTCTCAATCTTAAATCTCTTGGAGCAGATCCAATACTTTGCTCTGTGATAGGTAGCGATTCAAAGGCAAAAGTGTTCTATAATCTTATGGAAGATAGCGAATTAACATCTGACGCTATTGTTCCTATGTATGGGCGCCGTACAACAATAAAGTACCGTATTATTGGCAATAATTCTCATATTGCACGAGTTGATGACGAGCGTGTTCAGCAACTTAAAGAACGCGAAAAACGACAATTCTTAACAACTGTTGAACAAATTATTGATCATAATAATATTGACGCTATTATTTTTGAAGATTATGACAAAGGTATTTTCTCTAAAGACTTAATATCTGAAATTATTAGTTTCGCCAAGAAAAAGGATATTTTTATTGCGGTTGACCCTAAAGAGAAGAATTTTAATAACTATATCGGTGTAAATCTCTTCAAACCTAATATGAAAGAACTTTCAAGAGGACTCCACGTAGAAGAAAATACAGAACTAACACTTGATGAAATTCGCGATTTGGCTGAAAAGTTCTCTAAAACTCAACAAATTGATAAGGTTATGATTACAATGTCTGCTAAAGGTATTGCTTTTTACGACCGAATTAACAATAAATTCTCACATCAGCCTGCTTTTCAACGCCGCGTTAGCGATGTATCAGGTGCTGGCGATACTGTTATCTCTGTTTCTACTCTCTTCTTGTTAAAAGGCCACTCCGTAGAAGAAACTTGTCTTGCATCTAACCTTGCGGGCGGACTTGTATGTGAATACGTAGGAGTTGTGCCTATTAACGCTTCTCAACTAAAATCTGAATACGCAAAAAACGAAAATATTCTGAAAAAGTAGTCTTTCTGCTAAAATATTCTACCTAATAATACTAATAACCTATGATTCTCGTTATTGATGTTAAATAGAATTTGTATGAACATTATTAAGAGAACTACTATTTTAACTTTTTTACTCGGTATTGCGTTTTCATCAATAGCGCAAGGCGGTGCTTTTGGAGTTCCTAATTTGTTGAAATATGATAAAAAACCTTTTCATTTTGGTTTTATGCTTGGTTATAACCAATTTAACTATAAAATTGCTTCCGACCACGATTTGTCTGAATATGATTCTCTAAAGTCTATAACAACGCAGTCTCTTAGCGGTTTTAGTCTTGGAATTGTAACAAACTTGAGATTAGGAAAATATTTTGATTTAAGATTTATTCCAGGTCTCTCTTTCGGCGATCGCTATGTGAATTACTCAATATTGTATTCAACAGGAAATAAAGTTGTAACTCAAAAAAATCTTGAATCAGTATATTTGGATTTACCAGTTCTTGTGAAGTATAAGTCTTCTCGAATGCTGAACAATATTAGGGCTTATGTTATAGCAGGTGGACAATATAGTTTTGATATGATTTCTGCTAAGAAAAAGAAACAAAATGCTAATCAAGAAATTGTATTAAAACTTAATCCGCATGATTTTCAAGCTCAAGTTGGTGTAGGGTTAGATTTCTACTGTACCTATTTCAAGTTTACTACTGAATTTAAAATGTCCTTCGGTCTCTTTGATATGCTCTACCATGAAAATAATATTTACGCAAAAAGTGTAACATCTTTGAGATCCCAAGTGATGCAAATATCGTTTATATTTGAATAAAATAATAGAAATAATATGTCAAACAACGAAGATCTTTTTAAACAAATTATAGCTCACGCAAAGGAGTACGGATTCATATTCCCCTCAAGCGAAATTTATGATGGTTTGAGTGCTGTATATGATTATGGTCAGAATGGTGTGGAACTTAAAAACAATATTAAACAATATTGGTGGAAATCAATGGTTCAATATCATGACAATATAGTAGGGCTTGACAGTGCTATTTTTATGCATCCCACCATTTGGAAAGCTTCGGGGCACGTTGATGCGTTTAACGATCCTTTAATTGACAATAAAGATTCTAAAAAACGTTATCGTGCCGATGTACTTATTGAAGATTATATCCAAAAAATTGAGGATAAAATTGATAAAGAGATTGATAAAGCAAAAAAACGTTTTAATAATTTCGATGAGGTTCTATATCGTCAAACAAATGCTCGCGTGGTTCAATACCAGATGCAAGTTGACGACATTCGTTCTCGTTTCGCAGAATTGATGAATAATAGCGACCTTGTAGGAATAAAGGCACTTATAGAGGAACTCGGTATAGCTTGTCCTATTTCAGGTACTCGCAATTGGACAGATGTTAGGCAGTTTAATTTGATGTTTGCCACAAAACTCGGTTCTGTAGTTGATGGAGCAGATACAATCTATCTACGTCCAGAAACAGCGCAAGGAATTTTTGTAAATTTCTTGAACATATACAAAACAGGTCGCATGAAGTTGCCTTTCGGAATTGCGCAAATTGGTAAAGCTTTCAGAAATGAGATTGTAGCACGCCAATTTATCTTTAGAATGCGCGAATTTGAGCAGATGGAGATGCAGTTCTTTGTGAAACCAGGCGAGGAACTCAAATGGTTTGAGTATTGGAAGCAAACACGTTTGAAGTGGCACACCGAATTGGGTATTCCTACCGATAATTACCGTTTTCACGATCACGAAAAGCTTGCCCATTATGCAAATGCCGCTTCAGATATAGAATTCAAATTTCCTTTCGGATTTAAAGAACTTGAAGGTATTCATTCTCGCACAAACTTTGATCTTTCACAACACGAACAATATTCAGGTAAAAAACTTCGCTATTTCGATCCAGAAAAAAATGAAAACTATGTGCCATACGTTGTGGAAACTTCTATTGGAGTTGATAGAATGTTTTTGGCTGTGTTTAGCTATGCTTATAAAGAGGAAACTTTAGAAGATGGTTCTTCGCGAACTGTTTTACGTCTTCCTGCAAAACTTGCACCATTTAAGGCCGCGGTGCTCCCTCTTGTTAAAAAAGATGGACTTCCTGAAGTGGGATACGAAATTTTTGATATGCTTAAAAAGGATTTTATGGTGCAATATGATGAAAAAGATGCTATAGGTCGCCGTTACCGTCGACAAGATGCAATAGGAACTCCATTCTGTATTACTATTGATAATCAAACTAAAGAGGATAATACTGTTACAGTTCGCGAACGTGATACAATGACTCAATATCGACTACCTATATCTGAACTTACAACTGAGTTGCTTAAAAAAATACGTTAATATAAAGAGGCACAATTATATGGTGCCTCTTCTTTAATTTAAGACTATGAAGAAAATTATTCTATTAGTACCATTTTTATTCCTTTGTTATTTTGTGGCTAACGCTCAAGGAATGAAAGCTTTTATATCACATAAGGCTTTCTGCACCAATACAATGCAGCCATATATCGAGTTTACTTTTATCATTGGTGGAAATACAGTTAACTATGTTCCCATTACCGATAATCGTTATCAAGCTGATGTTGAAATTCGAGTTGATATGATGAGAAATGACACATTGGTTAAACAGCTGCACTATATTCTTAATAGCGACCAATTTGAGGATTCTGTAAGACAAACAAAGCCAGATTTTGTTGATATACAGAATGTACCTATGCCTCAAGGTGAATTTTTTCTCTATTTCTATATGACTGATCTTCATGGTAATAAAGATACTCTTTCATATATCGATAAAATATCTTTAAATTTTCCAGAAGATGCTATATCAACATCTAAACTATCGCTACACAGATCTTTAGTTGCCTCTGAAAATCCTGGTCTATTTGTTAAATATGGATATCAGATTCCTCCTCTTTATTCTAATTTTGTTCCTGAATCTCAATATACTCTCCCTTTCTCATTAGAGGTTTACAATACAAAAAATATTTTAGGAGGTCAGAAACTTAAAGCTGATTGTTATATTCAAAGTGTAGAATCACGATTAGTTGTTAATGCTAATAATATTATAACTCTTCACGCCCCAACAGATGATGTTGTACTATTTTTGAATGAATTTAACGTTTTTAATTTGCCATCAGGTAACTATTTTGCAGTTCTTGACCTTTATGATAATCGAGATAGCCTATTGTTATCTGAAAGAGTATTTTTTCAAAAAAGTAATCCATCTGTTAAGTTGAATTTAAATGACTATAGTGTAACATCAATCACTGGTACTTTTGTTGAATTTGATACTATCCGTAAAGATCTTATAGATAATATTAAAACACTATTCCCAATCAGTACTAACATTGAGCGCGACTTCTATGAAAATAATTTAAAACATCTTCCTATTGAACAATTACAAAGTTATTTTTATAGCTTTTGGAAAAAACGTAATCCTTCGAATCCAGAAGAGGCGTGGAAAAAATATAAAACTCGTGTAGATATTGTGCAGGAACGTTTTGGTAGCAGGCAAGTTAAAGGTTATCTCACCGATCGCGGTAGAATATACCTTCAGTACGGACAACCTAACGAGATAATAGAGGAACATTCTGATCCTGTTACTCTTCCTTACGAAGTTTGGCATTATTACTACCTTAACGGTCAGTCAAATGTTAAGTTTATCTTCTACGACCCAGTTTTAACAGGACGAGATTACGAACTTTTGCACTCAAATCTTTATGGCGAGCGTAATAATCCAAATTGGAAAATGTATCTTGTTCGTAAAATTCAAACTCAACAAGATATATATGAAACAAATCCTTTAGATTATTGGGGTAACAGTATGGATGATTACTGGCGTTATCATTGATATGTATGAAGAGATTTATTGACATAATAATTTCTGTTTTGGTAATTCTAATAGGATTACCTTTTGCTTTTGTTATTGCTGTAATTATTTTAGTGGATTCGCCTGGTAGCATATTCTTTGTGCAAAATAGAGTTGGCCGCAATAATGTAGATTTCTCACTTCTTAAATTTCGCACTATGCATACAAATGCCGATAAATCTGGATTGTTAACTGTAGGTTCAGATTCTCGTATTACGAGAGTAGGAAAATTTCTCAGGAAGTTTAAGATTGATGAATTTCCCCAATTTGTGAATATCTTAAAAGGCGATATGAGTATAGTAGGCCCTCGACCTGAAGTGAGAAAATATGTGGAAATGTATTCTCCTGAACAGATGAAAGTTCTCTCTGTTAGGCCTGGTTTAACAGACTATGCCTCTATAAAATATGTTAACGAAAATGAAATACTTGCAAACTCTGACAATCCAGAGCTGACATATATTCAGAATGTTATGCCAGATAAACTAAGTCTTAATATAATGTACATAGAGAATATGTCTTTAACAGAAGATTTTAAGATTATTTTTAAGACAATTCTCGCTATTTTTAAATAAAACAATGTTTTTTGTAAAATTATATCGATTTTTTAGAGAAAAGAAAGCTTTATTATACACTGTGTTGGCAATAACAAGTGTAGTGTTTATATTTTTCTCTTTTAAGGTTCGTTTTGAGGAAGATATGTCTAAGTTGCTTCCTTCTAATGAAAAAACTGAGAGCGGAATTGTGTTTGGCAATTTAAAGGTTAAAGATAAGATTTTTATTCAACTCACAGGAGCCGCCCCAGATGTTCTAATTTCGTGTGCAGATGAACTTGTTGATTCTATTTTGGTAGATGATAGCGATTTAGCAAATATTTTCTACAAAATTGGTAACGATGATATGATGGGAGTTTTATACTATACTCTCGAACATTTACCATCTTTTGTTGATACATCTCTGTATGTTGAATTTGATAAAGCTATAGCTAACATAGACCAAACTATGGCTAAGAATTACGAGATAATAATGAACGATGAATCTGGGGCATTAACGCAAATGGTAGCCACAGATCCTCTAAATTTTCGTTCTCTTTTACTTCCAAATTTCTCTTATGGTTTTGGATTTACACTTGTAGATGAGCATATCTTTTCTAAAGATACTACAGTGGCAATGATTTTTGTTTCCCCAGATTTTCAATCTTTTAATTCTGCAGCAGGAAAAAAACTAATTAAGCGTTTAGAAGATGATATTTTGAATGTAAATACCAAATATCCAGATGTGGAGATATTGATGCACGGAGCTCCAGTTCGCGCTGCAGGCAACTCCACGGTTATGAAGTACGATATTGCGCTAACAATAGGAATTTCCTTACTTATTATTCTTTTCTTGCTATGTATCTCGTTTAAGAATGTTCGTGTTGTTTCACAGTCAGTCGCTCCTGTTCTCTATGGAACTTTTTTTGCACTTGCCTGTATCTATTGGATTAAAGGCGGCATGTCGCTTATGGCAATGGGGATCGGAACTGTAATACTTGGTGTTGCTATAAGTTATTGCCTTCACATCATCATACATCAGAATTTTGTTTCAAATATTGAACAAATGCTTAAAGAAGAGGCTAAGCCAGTTTGTTTAGGATGTTTAACTACTATAGGAGCCTTTCTTGGACTATTGTTTACTAAAAGTGAACTCCTTCACGATTTTGGTCTTTTTGCTACTTTTACACTTTTCGGTAGTACATTTTTTGCACTCACATTCCTTCCTCATTTTCTCCAGGAAAATGAAAATAATCGTAATGAAAAAATTTTTAGACATATATCTGAAATCAATAATTATTCCTACGATAGAAATGGATTTTTGGTTGGCATTATTTTTGTGGTTATTGCTGTTGGAATCTTTTTCACTCATAAAGTCCAATTTGATAATAACTTGAAGCATATTGGATTTGAAAGCGATGAGCTACATAAATCAGAAAATTTATATGCTGTCAAACAAAACTCTGGATATATTCAACGTTACTATGCAGTTGTTTCTAATGATTTTGATGAAGCATTAAACGCTAATAGTAAACTTAGTAACAAGTTAGATTCCCTTGGAAATAATAATAAACTTGTTAATTTTATGCCAATAGTAGCCAAACTTTTCCAGTCTGAAACAGAACAAGAGCAAAGAATTGCAGCCTGGAAAGCTTATTGGACAGAAGATAAATTATCATTAGCTGTTAATTCAATTAGATCGTCGGCTCTTAAGAATCAACTATCTCCTGATGTTTTTAGTCCTTTTATTGCAATGGTTACTGCGGAATACCAACCAGGAAATCTTTACGAAGCGGGAGTTATTCCCAATGGACTTCTCTGCAATTTTATTGAAGAGAGCGAAGGGAAATATCTGATATTTAATTCTGTTTTAATGAATGAAGACAACAAATCTTCAATTGATAGTTATATTGCAAATCTTCCTCATACTTTAGTGGTTGATCCTTTTTATTACACAGGTAATATGATAACTATGATTAGAGAAGATTTTAGTATTACTCTTTTGATTTCTTCAATTTTTGTTTTCATAGTTTTACTTTTATCATTTAAAAATTTAATAGTGTCAATTATCGCTTTTCTGCCAATGTTTTTAAGTTGGTACGTTGTACAAGGGTGGATGGCTATATTTGGATTACCTTTTAATTTGATAAATATCGTAATTTCAACATTTATTTTTGGTATAGGTGTAGATTATAGTATTTTTGTGATGCAAGGTCTTTTGGCAGATAATCAAGATAAAAACAACAAGTTGCTTGAATATCATAAGGTGGCGGTTTTCTTTTCAGCGTTAATACTTATTACAGTCGTGATTTCAATGCTATTTGCTACACATCCTGCGATAAAATCCATAGGATTCTGTACTTTAATAGGTATGGTTTCAACTATTATGATAACATATACTCTTCAACCTCTATTTTTTAGGTTGTATATGAACATTAAATCGAAAGTATAACAATAATAATTAAAAGTATAAATGATAACATCAGATCAAATTAAAGATGTTCAAGCGAGGCTCAGTGAGCTAAGGAGGTATCTTTGACGTAGATGCCAAAGAACAAGAAATAAAATATAAGGAATCAATAACACACCAAGATGGCTTTTGGAACGATCCTAAAGAAGCTGAAAAGTTGCTTAAAGAGATAAGTTCTATAAAGGCGTGGGTTTCTGATTATTATAAGGCCATTGAAGCTAACGAAGAACTCACTATCACATCAGATTTTTTTGCAACAGGAGACGCTACCGAAGTAGATGTAGAGGATGCGTTTGCCAAAACATTAAAATGTGTTGAAAATCTTGAATTTAAAAATATGATGCGCGATGAGGAAGACTCATTAAGCGTTATTCTTAACATAAATTCAGGTGCAGGCGGCACTGAAAGTTGCGATTGGGCTGAAATGCTTCTGCGTATGTACACTCGCTGGGCTGAACGACACCAGTTTTCTGTTAAACTACTTGACAGACAAGAAGGAGATGTGGCAGGAATTAAGTCCGCATCTTTAGAAATTGATGGCTCCTACGCTTATGGTTTCCTAAAAAGTGAAAATGGAGTGCATCGTCTCGTTAGACTATCTCCGTTTGATTCAGCAAATCGTCGTCACACATCTTTTGCCTCTGTTTTTGCATATCCTGTAATCAATGATGATATTGTGATTGATGTTAATCCATCAGATATTTCTTGGGATACATATAGAAGTAGTGGTCCTGGTGGACAAAATGTGAATAAAGTAGAAACTGCAGTTCGATTACACCACCATCCAACAGGAATTATTATCGAATGCCAAGTAACCCGCTCACAACTCCAAAATCGCGAAAAAGCAATGCAAATGCTTAAGTCTCAACTTTATCAGATTGAACTTGAAAAGAAACGCGAAAAGATTTCACAAATCGAGAATACTAAGAAAAGAATAGAGTGGGGTAGTCAAATTAGAAGTTACGTGATGCAACCCTATAAACTCGTAAAAGATTTGAGAACTCAGTATGAGGTTGGCAATGTGAATGCTGTTATGGATGGCGATATTGATGAATTTATCAAAGCATATTTGATGCAATTCCATTAAATTATCTCTTGAAAAGTTGCATTATGGATTTTCGGTTTGTAAAAAATAATGCAGATAAATAAGCGATAAGGATAATAGTGTTTACCAAAATACGCATTCCCATTCTCTGTATATTAAAAATATGAGTTATTAAGTAACTAACCCCGTAAATAGCAATAGCTAATGCTATATAAAAAGCTGTCTTTTTGATGTTATAATCAACATGATAATATTTCTGTCCCAATAGATAAGAAGCTATCATCATTGTGAAATAACATATAAAAGTAGTCCATGCTGCTCCTATGTAGTCGAATTTTGGAATTAGTAGAAAGTTGAAAACAAATGTTACTATAGCTCCAAATATAGCAATATAAGCTCCAAATTTAGTTTGGCCAGTTAGTTTATACCAAATAGATAGGTTATAGAAAATACCCAAAAATAGATTTGCCATAAGTAGAATAGGAACTATAGGCAATCCAACGCGATAGGTCTCACCAACGAAATATTGTACAATATCAATATAGAGCATAATTCCAACAAAAATCACAGAACAAACAAAAACAAAGGCTGTCATAACATCAGAATAAGCCTTTTTTGCATCTTTATCTTTAGCTTTATGGAAGAAAAAAGGTTCTGCAGCATATTTGAAAGCTTGTATGAAGATAGTCATCATTATGGATATTTTATAACACGCACTATAAATTCCAACAGAAGCCTGAGGTTCAGAATTTGGCGATAAATATTTTATTAGAACCCTGTCCATTGTTTCATTTACAATGCCAGCCAATCCAAAAATCAGAAGCGGAAAAGCATATCCAAACATCTTTTTCCATAATTGCCAATCGAATACAAATTTTTGCTTAAAAATCCCTGGTAGAAGCATTAACAGTGTAACAACGCTCGCTACTAAATTAGAGATAAAAATGTATCCAACGCCTATTTCTGGACTGTATATTAGATTTATAACTGATGAATTAGGATTTTTTTGAAGAATAAAAGGACAAAGAAGAAGGAAAAATAGGTTTAATATAATGTTAACGAAAATATTTGTGAGTTTTACAGCAGCAAATCTAAAAGCGCGATTATCATATCTCAGTTTTGCAAAAAATATAGATGTCAAGGCATCAACGCCAATAATGATAGAGAACCAGATAACGTACTCAGGATGTGATGGATAGCGTAATAACTCGGCAATAGTTTGAGAAAAAACAGAACATAAAATTATGAATATTATGGAAGTGCACAGCAATGAAGCAACTATTGTTGAATAGACTCTATCTTTTAAATTTTCATCTTGCGTAAATTTAAAAAATGCAGTCTCCATTCCGTAAGTTAAAATAACGATGAATAAACTTGTCCAAGCGTAAAGTTCCCCCACCACACCATACTGTGCAGCATTTGCAAAAATATAGGTATGAAGAGGGACTAATAGATAGTTAAGAAGACGTCCTAAGACATTTGTAGTACCGTATATAACAGTTTGGCTTGCTAATTGTTTTACAGAACTATTTGCCATTATCAATTTCTATTCAAAAGGTCAAAAACTGTTTTTACAGGATTAAAAGTGGCAAGAGGAACTTCTACGAAAATAGTAATCCAATTAGCCATAGCACCATTCCATAATCCAGGTAACTCCATAGCTTTCAAAGTCATACCATTGTAAGATTTGGTAGAGATGAATCCAGTATTAGGGTCAACGTATTTTGTGAGATTGAATTTTTCACCTTTGTAATCTTTAATAGCACACACCATATCAACGGGGTTGAAATGTGTTGATTTATTCATTATTTGAACTTTTTCTGGATTTTTTTTATCAATTTGCGAAGACTCAACAATTTGTAATGAGCATTCGTTATTGGAATTAGTAACCCAGAAAGGTCCGCCCCCAGGTTCACCTTCATTTTTTACCATCCCGCAGATTCGTACAGGGCGGTTTAGAAGTTCAAAAAGCTCTTCTTCAGAAGGTTGTTCACCTATAGAAATCATCAATTTTGATTCTGCAAAATCCATAATCTCACATAAAGTCATTGGGTCAAGGTTTCCCTCTTTAAGCATTCTAAGATATTGAAACTGAATATTTTGTAGTTGAATTAAATAAGCTGCAATGACTTTTTTATATGTTATTGTAGGGGTAAGATTTTGTTCTTTAGTAACGTTGTCAATATTTTTAATGAAGATAATATCTGCGTCGCGGTTATTTAAGTTGTAAATCAACGCACCGTGCCCGCCTGGACGGAAGAGAAGATTACCATTCTCGTCTCTGAAAGGTTCATTGTTTTCGGTTGCAGCAAGAGTGTCGGTGTATGCTGCTTGCGTGGAGTATGTTATAATGTATTTCAAACCGAACTTCTGCTCATATTTAGGTAAAAGTTCGCTAACTTTTTGTTTGAAAAGGTCTAAATGGTGTTCAGAAACAGTAAAGTGTAAAAATGATTCTTTTCCATTGTTGGCATACAGAGATGCTTCTATAATATGTTCTTCTAATGATGTTCTGATTTGGTTGTCGTAACGATGGAAAAGAAGAAGTGCTTTTGGAAGATTTCCGTAATTTAATCCTTCTTTATCAAGAAGATAACGCAAAATAAGTTTTAAGTTATTGTTTGAAATTTCATAATCGATATTATAGCCATTTTTATTCAAAACATCTCTTAATTCCTCAAAAAAAGGATAGCGATGAAGATTTTTTAAGAAATCTTCAGCAATTTCGAGTTGTTTTTCATCGAGTTCATCTTCAAGAAGTGCATAAAGATCTTTAAACATCCTTGAGGCAGCACCAGAAGCTGGTACAAATTTTTCTATTTTTTTATTTTCAATAGCAAAGTAAAATTCATTTTCGAGTTCTGCAACTTGGTCGTTATCTAAAACTAAAATACCGTCCTCTTTAGATGCTGGACGCACGATATTTGCGAAAGGAAAACCTTTTTCAAAATTAGCAAATTGCTTTTTAACGTCTTCTATGTTGCTGCCACGATTTTCTATAAAGGCAACATCTTGAGTACTAAATTCTTGATTCATGATGAATGGATTTTTTTGCAAATGTACATAAATTATTTTAAGTTGAGTGCCTGTAACAAAAACTCTTCTCAGACGAGATAGGCATTTTAATTGTTTTATCGGGAGGATATTCTTTTATTTATTGTTAGTCTTAAATGAATTATCAAATGTTGTGCGGGAAAGAATTGAACGTCCTAAAGTAATTTCGTCAGCAAACTCTAACTCTTCTCCAACACCGATTCCTCGCGCAATTGTTGTTATTACTGCAACTTTATCTTTGATGTTTTTGTAAATAAAAAAGTTTGTTGTATCACCTTCAACAGTAGCTGGGAGCGCAAGAATAATCTCATCAATATTACCATTATCAACACGTTCAAAGAGCTGTTTTATTGTGAGTTGTTGAATACCAACACCTTCTATAGGCGAAATAACACCACCTAAAACATGATATACGCCATTATACTGATTTGTATTTTCTATGGCAATCACATCTCTAATATCTTGAACTACACAAATTATTCTATTATTACGCTTAAGATTAGAGCAAATGTCGCAAATTTCAGTATCAGAAATATTGTAACATTGACGACAATATACTAAATTGCTTTTTAACTTGTTGATTCTATCGGTGAGAAGTGTTACAGAAGCTTCATCTTGTTTTATTAAATGTAAAGCTAAGCGTAGTGCAGATCGCTTCCCAATTCCTGGAAGTTTGGAAATTTCGTTAACAGCGTTTTCTAAATGTTTTGAATATAATTCAATCATTACTCCTCAGGATTATAAATAAGAGTTGAAAAATTTGATAAATTAAAAATTTCGTTTGCAACTTCTTGAAGTTCTTCAGCAGTTATTTTCTCAACCGACTGCATGTTTTCTTGCATATCAGCTATCTCATTGTAAAATAAAGCTAAATGCCCTGAAGAGAGAAGCTCATTGAGCTTAGATTCACGAGCAAGTGCTAATTGTCCGATGAATTGTTTTTTAGCATAAAAAAGTTGCATGGTTCCCAGTTTGTTCTTCTTTAATTTCTCAATTTCGCGGTAAACTAGTTCTAAACAATGGTTTCTTTCGTGGGAATCACAGCCAAAATACACTGAGAATAATCCACAATCAGAAAAAGCGTTAAAGTATGATTCAATGGTATAAGCCAATCCTTTTTTTTCACGAATACTCATATTAAGACGTGTGTTTTGTCCTTGTCCGCCCAAAATATTTGTCAGTAGGAGAAATGGTATTCTTTTGCTATTGTGAATATCGTATGCAGGGACTCCAGTTAGTACGTTAGTTTGTGAAGTACTTTTAACAATTTCTTTTGTTTGTGGAGAATAGTTTAGAAAAGGTTTACGTTCACGTTTTCCTTCGGAAATAACTATACTTCCAAAATGTTTTTCACATAGACTCACAAGTTGTGTGTGTGTGATATTACCAACTGAGCATAGGATAATATTTTCAAGAGTGTAGTTGCTTGATATAAAGTTTTTTATGTCGGAGCGAGTAATTTTGCTAACGCTCTCTTTAGAGCCTAAAATGCTTTTTCCCATATCGTGATTCTGAAAAATTAAAGATTCAAAATCATCAAAAATAAGTTCAGATGGACTGTCATTATAAAAATTGATTTCCTCAAACACGACGGTTTTTTCTTTTTTGAGTTCTTTTTCGGGGAAAGTAGCATTAAAAAATATGTCTGCAAGCAGTTCAATGGTGCGGGGATAGAAAGGCGACAAGAATGATGCGTAGAAGTCGGTTTCTTCCTTAGAGGTGCTCGCGTTCAGGTCGCCTCCCACATTTTCAATTCTGTTAATAACGCGTACCGACGATCTTTTAGTCGTGCCTTTAAAAATTGTATGTTCCACAAAATGAGCCAATCCAGGTCGAGATAAAGGTTCATCGCGAGTGCCAGCATCTACAAGGATGCCAAAATGTGAAATTGGGGAATTGGTGGGTATGTGTAGCAGTCTAATACCGTTACGCAATCTTACAACACGGTGCGGCATGGATCCACAGTAACATTCTGTATTGTATTTATAATACTTTCATCGTATGGAACTTGAACTCGAATATAATTGTCGGTAAAACCAGACAGCATATCGTCAGACACATGAGATTCAATAAGTACGGGGCGTTCTTGACCAGTGCATTGCTCATAAAAAGCACGTTTTTTCTCATTAGAGAGAGCGATAAGTCGAGCGGCTCTTTCGGTTTTAATATCTTCAGAAATTTGATTTTCCATAATATTAGCTGCAGTTCGAGGTCTGCGAGAATAAGGAAAAACGTGCATATAGCTAATAGGTAACGAGTCGAGGAAGTTGTAAGTTATTTCAAATTCTTCATCTGTTTCGCCAGGAAAACCAACGATAACATCGCATGCAATACAAGCATCAGGCATCAATTTACGTATTTTAGCAACTTTTTCAGCGTATTCAGCAGTAGTATAGCGGCGACGCATTTCGGAAAGAATTCTGTCGCAGCCAGATTGCAGAGGAAGGTGAAAATGAGGCATCAGAATCTCATTTTTCGCAACTAATTTTATAATGTCGTCTGTCAATAATTCGGGCTCAAGGGAAGAAATTCTAACTCTATTTACAGCTTTTTGTTTAACTATTGCCTTAAGTAATTTTGTAAAATCTTCATCTGTGCCACGTCCAAAGTCACCGATGTTTACACCAGTAAGGTTAACTTCGTGAATGCCGTGATCTGCAATTTCTTGAATATTTTTGAGAACGCCCTCTATTGAGTCGCTACGGCTTTTGCCGCGCGCAATCCAAACGGTGCAATAGGTACAGTGGGTGTTGCAACCATCTTGTATTTTGAGGAAAGAACGTGTACGCTCGCTGATAGAATATGTTGAAAAGAAATTTGGGGAAGGTTTTACTTCGCGAGAAACTACATAATCAACAACACTCATTTTATTAGCACTTGCAAAAACCTTGTCAACACCAGCCCAACGTTCTAAAAGCTCAGGTTTTAATGCACTGTAGCACCCCACAAGCATAATTGCGGCAAGTGGATTTTCACGATGAAGTTTGGAAACTAAATTACGAGTTTTCTTTTCAGCCGAACTTGTTACAGCACAAGTGTTTACAATTATTATTTCAGGAACGCCTCCCTGAGTCCAGCCCCTCTTTTCTAGTTCTGCTGCAATAGTTGACGATTCACTGTAATTTAATTTACAACCTAACGTATGTATTTCAAAATTCTTCATAAAAAGCAATTTTTATAAAAAATAAAAGCCAATATCAATATCAAAACTTTTACGCAATATCACTGATAAACAGTATGTTGTGTTTATTTTTCGATTAAAGATTTTAAGCTCGCAAATTTACATTTTTTTCAATAGCATCCCAAATATTTTTTTCCGACCTTTGCGGTGATAAAAAAACTTATCTTTATGGCGGCATAATATAACACTTTTCGTTTAAACAATAGCAACTCCGACAAGCTTTGCAAAGGATATGACACATGGAGCCAACTTGTCAGCATGATATTCTGTCAGCTTGCGGCCAGCACCATAGGGAAACTCTACAAGTCAAGGTGGCTGGTCGAGATTTTCTTCAGACATGTGAAGCAGCTGATGCACATCAAAAGCTTTGTCGGAACATCGCAGAACGCGGTGGAGATACAACTGTAGAGGGTTGAAATTCTTCTCTCTGGACGAAATATGGACGGATTTCCTTGCTGCTTTGTGGTATTATGGGAGACGCTCCACTATTTCACGAAAACAGCATAAGAAGCGCTGTAGGTGCTTGAGGTCGAGAGATTCACATTGGTGTTATTCTTCAGCAAAACAGCTTTTCTCAAATGTGAGGTGTTAATCCCCGCAATGTAAATATCACTGCCATGAACAAACACATCTTTGGGACTTTGACATGCTGGCAATTTGGTTACTTGCTCATTATACCATGCGAACCCTTGGTAGCTGCCAGTCCATGCATCGCCAATCCATCCTTCTAACACTACGTAAGGTTTGCCGTTCAACTCGGCAACAGCTACAGCTCTGGACACCATGCCTGTGTTGACTTGTATATCGCGAATGGCACCGTTAACCCACATCACGGATTTATGGAAACCCTCATAACCTGGACTTTGATACTCCTCGCTGCCTACCACATAAACGGTGTTGCCAATAACACAAACGTCGCGGGCACCAGCGGGTTTGTCTGACAATATTTGCAATGTGCCGTTTTTCCACAGGTAAGCACCATCGCCATCCCCCTCATGCAGATATTTAGTGCCTACCACATAAATATTGTTCCCAGAGACAAAAATAGCATTAGCCTTGATAAGTGAGTATTGATCATTGGAATTGACGGGTAGTTGAACCATCTGACCATCAACCCAATAGACGGGT
>CADBTU010000037.1 GCA_902797625.1 uncultured Bacteroidota bacterium
ATAATCAGAGCAGCAATAATTCAACAGGCTTCAATGCATATCCTGCAGGGGCGTACGTGGTTTCCTATGCTCCTGAATTTGGGCAAAGTGCATATTTTTGGACTTCTACTAATAACACTAATAATACTCAACAAGCCCGGGCGTGGAGGCTCAGATACTACAACGCCGATTTTACTTATATGAACGACTATAAGTATTATATGTATTCAGTCCGTTGTGTGAAGAATTAGTTAAGCAGTTTAATAAATATATGTGCAGAGGATGGCTAAAACGAAGTCATCCTCTTTTTTTATAGTCAAACTGTGAATTATGACAAAAAGGGTTACATTCTACATTGATGGATTCAATTGACTTGAGAAAGCATACAGTAACGAGAGGCTAAGCAAATGACAAAGTCAGGAAAATAATATCTCTATCAGTAAAGCATTTTATGTCGTAGTATTTTTTTACTGACTATACTGATATTATTCAGCAAATATGTGTATTTTTGCAGGTTTTTTAAAAGAAAGCTAATATGCAGAATATCAGAAATATAGCGATTATTGCTCATGTTGACCATGGAAAAACTACTTTAGTTGACAGAATTTTATACCAATCTCATCTCTTTCGCGAAAATCAACAAGTCCAAGATTTGGTATTAGATAATAACGACTTAGAACGTGAACGTGGTATTACAATTCTTTCTAAAAATGTTTCTGTTCGTTATAAAGATGTTAAAATCAATGTTATAGATACTCCAGGGCACAGCGATTTTGGTGGTGAAGTTGAACGTGTTCTTAATATGGCTGATGGTGTACTTCTCGTTGTTGACGCATTTGAAGGCCCAATGCCTCAAACTCGATTTGTTACACAAAAAGCAATTGAACTTGGCCTGAAACCGATAGTCGTTATCAATAAAGTTGATAAACCTAATTGTCATCCCGACCTTGCTCAAGAAGCAGTTTTTGAGTTGATGTTTAATTTAGGTGCTACTGACGAACAATTAGATTTTCCGACAGTTTATGGATCAGCTAAAAATGGTTGGATGGGACCAGATTGGCAAACTCCTACCAATGATATTTCTTATCTTCTGGAAACTATTGTTGAACATATTCCTGCACCTAAAATTGAGCCAGGTAATCTTCAAATGATGATATCTTCTTTGGATTACTCTTCGTATGTTGGACGTATTGCTGTAGGTCGCGTTAAAAGAGGTTCAATACAGTGGGGACAGAATGTGTCGCTCGTAAAGAGAGATGGTTCAATACAGAAATCAAAAATCAAAGAATTGTACGTTTTTGAAGGACTTGGCAAAGAAAAATACAAAGATCCAGTTGAGGCGGGTGAAATCTGTGCTTTGCTTGGTCTTGATGATTTTGAAATTGGAGATACTGTAGCTGATTATGAAAATCCAGAACAATTAACCCCAATAAAGGTGGATGAGCCTACTATGAGTATGCTATTCACGATCAATAATTCTCCTTTTTTTGGTAAAGAAGGAAAGTTTGTTACTTCTCGACATCTTCGTGATAGACTTTTCGCAGAATTGGAGAAAAACCTTGCAATGCGCATTGAAGAAACCGATTCTCCCGACCGTCTCAACGTTTTCGGCCGAGGCATCCTTCATCTTTCAATTCTCATTGAAACAATGCGCCGTGAAGGTTATGAACTGCAAGTGGGACAGCCTCAGGTTATTATCAAAGAAATTGATGGTCAAAAATGTGAACCTGTTGAACAGCTCACCGTTCTGGTTCCAGAAGAGATGTCAAGTCGCGTTATAGATTACGTTTCGCGCAAGAAGGGCGAATTACTCTCGATGGACACAGTTAACGATAGAGTTCATCTGAATTTTACAATACCCTCTCGCGGACTTATAGGCTTAACAAATCAACTTTTAACCGCCACCGAAGGCGAGGCTATAATTTCTCACCGTTTCATAGAATTCCAACCTTGGAAAGGCGAAATAGCAGGTCGCCACGCTGGTTCGTTGATAGCAATGGAAACAGGTCAGGCCTATGCCTACTCTCTCAACAAACTGCAAGACCGTGGCAAATTCTTTATCGAGCCTAACGATCAGGTGTATGCTGGACAAATAATTGGTGAACATATTCGACAAGGCGATCTTGTAGTCAATGTATGCAAGTCGAAGAAACTGTCGAACATGCGCGCTGCTGGCTCTGATGAAAAGTTAGTTCTTGCACCAGCTGTAAAATATTCATTGGAACAATACATGGAGTTCATTGCAAAAGATGAATACCTTGAAATTACACCGCAAAGCCTGCGCGTAAGAAAAATCCTACTTGATGAAAACGAGCGCAAACGTGCCGAAAAGCGCTCTTCTGACGGAGTATAACACTACTTTTTGATGCAAATAAACGAATTTTACAAACACTTTTGCGAGGAATTGCGACAGAATAGGTCGCTTTTCCCTTATTATAAACTTACTGACGGTTCGCTTTCGCAACAGAACTTCAGAAAAGCCTATTTCATCCAAAGGCTTGAATACATAAACTGTCATATAAAAACAGAAAAAAATCCTGTTATTTGGGATTGTGGTTGCGGCTACGGCACCACAGGCCTCTTTTTTGCCATGAACAAACAGCCCGTAATGGGCACGACCTTAGAATATTACTCTAATGAATGGCAGAAAAGGTGTGATTTTTGGAATAAATTCGGCAACACAACACTGTTTTCCTACCAATATGCTAATCTTTTCGACCAAAAAATAGAAGAAGAGAGCTTCGATTATATAATCTTGCAGGACACCCTCCACCATATCGAACCAGTGGAAGAAGGACTGAAAATTTTTAACAGGGCACTCAAAAAAGGGGGCAAACTTATTCTTATTGAAGAGAATGGGGCGTGTCTTCTGAAAAGGTTTATGCTTTACAGGCAGCGTGGCAACAAGAGGGTTGTTTCTGTTTATGACGATGTGCTCGGCAAAGAAATCCTGATGGGAAATGAGAACATCCGCTCAGAACAACAATGGTTAAAACTCTTCAATAACAATGGTTTTTCTCTTGTTGAGGATAGCTTGAAGTATATTCGATTTTTTCCAGCTTTTTATTTCAAAGAAAATAACCTAAATGAAATTATCGAAAAAGAACAAAATATCTGGAAGAATAATCGCTTTTTACGCGAAAAATTCTTCTTTGGATTAAATATGACATTTAAAAAAGAGAGCTTTTAACGTTAGAAAAACAGATTATTCGTACCTTAAGGCAGAGATAGGATCCATATTCGCTGCCTTTTTTGCGGGATACCATCCGAAGAAAATGCCAGTGAAAGCACAAACGAGAAAAGATATTACTATAGCCTTTTGACTTATAACGAATGGCCAATTTAATAATTTAGATACACCGTAAGAGAGTATAAGTCCAAAGAAAATTCCTATTATTCCACCAATAAGGCTCAGAATTATACTCTCTGTGAGAAATTGCATTTTTATGTCAGAGTTGCGTGCTCCAATTGCCATCCTGAGACCAATTTCTTTAGTCCTCTCGGTTACAGTTACGTACATGATATTCATAATACCTATTCCACCTACAATCAGTGAAATAGAAGCTATGGCAGCTAATAACATTGTAAGCATTTTATTGATGGAATTTATAGAAGAAACTAATTCTTCCTGAGTCCTTATTTCAAAATCATCGTTAGAACCCGTTTTAATGCCGTGGTTGCTGCGCAGGATGTATGTGATTTCTGTTGCGGCCATCTCTGATTCCTCTTCTGACGTAGCCGAGGCGAATATCATGTTGAAATAGTTGATGCCTGAAAAGCGCTTCTGTATGGTTGTGTAAGGTGCGAAAACTATGTTGTCCTGATCTTCACCCATTTGATTTTGTCCCTTTGGTGCTAAAACTCCTATTACAGTCATTGGTATAGAGCCAAAACGAACTACCTGGCCTATTGGGTCTTCCCCGTTGGTGAAGAGCTCGTTCACTACAGTCTGGCCTATCACGCATACTTTTGCATATCTCTTGACGTCTTCTTCTGAGAACATTATGCCGCTTTTAAGGGAGTATTTCCTGATGTCTAAATAATCCTCCGACACGCCGTTTATACTGCAAGGATGGTTGTTGGAACCGTAAACTAACTGTTTTGAGGTAGCAACCATAGGAGACACTTTTGCAACATATACTGTGTTGTTTTTCAGTGATTTCAGATCGTTTTCGTCTAACGATTTAGATGAAGCATTTCCCATATTTACGCCACCGCGCATCTGCCGTGCAGGCATTATCATTATCATATTCGACCCCATTGATGATAATTCGGATTGTACATTTTTTGTTGATGCTTGTCCGAGACTCACCATTGCTATAACAGAAGCAATACCGATGATAATTCCCAACATTGTGAGCAAAGTGCGCATTTTGTTGCGAAAAAGTGATGAAATTGCTAATTTGAAAAGGTTTGTAATATTCATTCTGTCGGCATTTTGCTGATTTCTTCGAGAGCTTTAATAGCTGATAGAGGTACAATAGGTTTGTCTTCAATTATTTGTCCATCACGAAGACATATTTTTCGGGTTGTGAAATTTGCAATATCGGGCTCGTGTGTAACGAATGCAATTGTTTTTCCTTGTCCGTGCAAATCTTGAAATAGACTCATAATCTCGTATGATGTTTTTGTATCAAGATTTCCTGTGGCCTCGTCGGCTAAAATAATAACAGGGTCATTAACCAAAGCTCTTGCGATGGCCACGCGTTGTTGCTGACCGCCCGACAGTTGGTTTGGGGTGTGATCCATACGCTCTTCCAACCCTACAAGTCTAAGGGCTGCCACGGCTCTGTCTCTCCGTTCTTTCGCTGGAACATCTTTGTTGTATATCAGCGGTAGTTCCACGTTTTCAAGGGCTGTTGTTCTTGCCAAAAGATTATAGTTTTGGAAAACAAATCCAATCTTACGGTTGCGCAGTTCCGATAGCTCATTTTTGCTTAGACTTTTCACCGAAACACCGTCGATTATATACTCTCCTGAGGAGGGTGTGTCAAGGCAACCCAGAATGTTGAGGAGCGTGGACTTCCCAGAACCGCTCGTGCCCATAATGCTTACAAACTCACCACTCTGAACAGTGAAAGACACGCCGCGTAAGGCGTGAACGTCTTCGCTGCCCACGCGGAAAACGCGCTCAAGTTTCTCTATTTTCAGAATTTCGTTTGACATGCTAACGCTGTTTTTTCTCCCTTTTGGGCATAAAAGGATTGCTCCCCGACTGTTTGCCTTGGTCGCCTGAAACTTCAGAAATCATGGTGATTACTTCCTGATTTTCATCCATATCTGAAACTATTGCCTTGACCCTGTCATTGGTGCCAGTGGTTATTTGCTTCTGTGTGAAACTTTTCTCGCCGCTTTTAATCCAAACAATCTTCTTTGTAATGTCTTTCAAACTCTCTGTGCGTTCTTCCTTGCTTTTGAACTCAAAATTGAATGTAAAGCCTTTTTTTTCAAGTTGCTTCTGGTGTTCATCGTTCAAGTTGACGTAGAAAGCCTGGACAGGTATTGTGAGGCCCGATTCACTCTTGGTGGTGATTGTAACATTGGCGGTCATTCCAGGATAAAGTTTCTGTTCAGGGTTAGG
>CADBTU010000038.1 GCA_902797625.1 uncultured Bacteroidota bacterium
GACAACGACAATCGCACTGTCAGCAAAAAGTTTCTGAAGAAATAATTTACAAAGTATAAAATTATGAAAATATTTTGTTTTACTTGATTTTGACAATGATAAAATTGTATTTTTGCGGTCATTATCAGGTTTTAAAACATACAGTATTATGGAAAAAATAAAAATTGGTATTAACGGATTTGGTAGAATCGGCAGACTTGTTTTCAGAGCAACAACAGAAAGAGACAACGTTCAAGTTGTGGCTATAAATGACTTGTTAGACGTTGATTATATGGCATATATGCTACGTTATGATACAACTCACGGAAAATTCAACGGAGAAGTTTCAGTAGAGGATGGAATGCTGGTGGTGAACGGCAACAAGATTCGCGTTACAGCTGAAAAAGATCCTGTAAATTTGAAATGGAACGAAGTGGGTGCTGACTATGTTGTTGAATCAACTGGATTGTTTTTGACATCTGAATTGGCAGAGGCTCACATTAAAGCTGGTGCAAAGCGTGTTGTTATGTCAGCGCCTTCAAAAGACGACACTCCAATGTTTGTGATGGGTGTAAACAATAAAGAATATGCTGGTCAACCGATAGTTTCTAACGCTTCATGCACAACAAACTGTCTTGCTCCTTTGGCAAAGGTTATCAACGATAATTTCGGTCTTGAGGAAGGACTTATGACGACTGTTCACGCTACCACTGCAACACAAAAAACTGTTGACGGTCCTTCAAAGAAAGACTGGCGCGGCGGACGCTCTATCTTGGGCAATATTATTCCGTCTTCAACGGGTGCTGCAAAAGCTGTTGGCAAAGTGATTCCTGAACTTAAGGGCAAACTCACTGGTATGTCGATGCGTGTGCCTACCGTTGACGTTTCTGTTGTGGATCTGACTTGCAAAATTAAGAAAGCTGCCACATACGACGAAATTAAGGCTGCCATCAAGAAAGCATCTGAAAACGAATTGAAAGGTATTCTTGGTTACACTGAGGAACCTGTGGTTTCAACCGACTTCCTCGGTGAAAAGAGAACATCTGTTTTTGATGCCACTGCTGGAATCATGCTTAACGAGCACTTCGTGAAACTGATTTCATGGTATGACAACGAAATTGGATATTCCAACAAAGTTGTTGACTTGATTTGCAGTATGAATAATGTTAAATTCTAATCAATTTTCAATGTTATCTCCAGAAATTCTATTTGATATTAGTTACGGTATCTATATTGTAACATCAAGAGATGGAGATACACAGTGTGGTTTTGTATCAAACACTGTGATGCAAGTTACAAGTTCGCCCATTCAGATAGTAACAATGGTGAGCAAAAATAATTATTCTTGTTCCATTATTGAGAAGTCTGAAAAATTCAACATCTCTGTTCTTTCCAAAGATGTTTCTAAAGAATTAGTCTCAACTTTCGGTTATAAAAGTGGAAAAGACATAGACAAATTTGAAAGTTTGTCGTATGAGACAGATTCGCGGGGATTGCCCTATTTTAAGCAGGGAACTGTCGCAATGTTGAGTTGCAACGTGGTGAGAGTTATTGATTTTGGAACGCACTTGATGTTTGTGGGTGAAGTTGTAAATGGCGAGAAAACAGTTGAGGGGAAAGTTATTACGTATAAAGATTTTAGAGAAATATTCAAAGCGGCATCTCCAAAAAATGCCCCGACATTTCAACAAAAATTAAATCAAGTAAAAATGGAAAAAGATCTTTATGTATGTAACCTTTGCGGTTACGTTTATGACCCTGAAGTGGGCGATCCAGACAGTGGAATCGCTCCTGGCACACCTTTTGAAGACATTCCTAACACTTGGGTTTGTCCTATTTGCGGTGTTGACAAATCAAACTTTTCTAAAAAATAGAATCTTCAACAATTATGATTACAGGTGTGTCGCAACGGCACACCTTTTTTGTTGTCATTAGAACCCCGTCCAATAGGTTTCCCAAAACTTATGTTCCATTTCTTGCCAAGTTTGTCGAGTTGCTCCAGCGAAATCGGCACTATATTGATTGAGTACTTTTTGGGCTTCCTCTCTTTTTCCAGATTTAATAAGGTTTACAGTTTTTCTTTCTAATTCGGGTAGCTCTTCAAAAGCCTTGTTCTCATATCTCATAATATTTTCCATCATCATTTTTTTAGATCTACCCCATCGAACTTGAGCCAATTTATTAGCTTTGCGGTAGTGCCAAAGAACAGCATTATCGTTATATCTGTAGTGCCCACAAACATCAAATCCAGCAGGCATTTTAGTGTTTCCTGAGAAAAATGGTATTCTTGGACTTTGTCCAGGATTTTCTATTGATAGCCAGCAAATGCCGCCTATTTCATCGGGCAGCCAATCGCGGCACTGCATAATAAACGAGTATGAGCACCACGACATCGCGATGCCACGATAAAATGTTACAGTATTAGGATTTAGGAAATTATACATTGCACGCTCGTTGCCATCCATCCAAGGGTTTGCATTAGGGCAAATGATAGTATCTTTATATGGATTTCCATCTTTATCTTTTTTGTTTACAACCATCTTTAAATTTGCAATTTGGTCGAGTTCAGTACCTTCGTAGGTTGCTCTAAATAGTTCCATAACGGTACGCACATCAACTTTCTGTTCAGGTTTAACAGAAAAAGGTAGAGATTCGGCATTCAGGTCGAGGTTGAGTGAAGGGGCAAGAGTGTTAAAAATATACCATTCACGTTCTTTATGATTTCTTCCTTCAGCGTAAGAGGCGTTAAAGGCTTTCCACCACAAAAAATCACCTTTTCCATCCCAAAGTCCATATTTTAGAGCAACTTTTTCAATATTATCAGAGCAAAGGAAGTTGTTTTTATCGTGGCGATTGAGTTTTCCAATTCTGGGGACATTGCAACTGACTGCCACTTCGTCATCAGGAACGCGTTGAGCAACCCAAAGTCCGCCAATAACATCGCGTCCTTCGCCAATGATTTCCATTTGCCATACTTCGTTTTTATCAGCAATAGTGATACATTCACCGCCGTCGGCATATCCATATTTTTTTATCATCTCAGCAATCACAGAAATAGCTTCTCGTGCAGTGGAACAGCGTTGCAATGCAATACGTTGTAATTCCTCTATCATAAACATTGCATTTGGGTTTATTAAAGTGTCAGGACCAGAAAAGGTGCTTTCGCCCATAGCTAATTGTTTCTCATTCATACAAGGGTAAGCAGTATTCATATAAGCGTAGGTGTGTGCAACTTCTGGAATTTCACCAGCTAACACTAAATTTTCCATGCTTTTTGGAGTTTCAGTGTGCATAGTACCTTTGTAAACTTTGTGCATAGTACCAGGCTTGTGATCTGCCGCAGGCTCTATTGTTACCCAAGTGCGATATTTGCTGTCGCAGGTGTGAGATGTTATAACTGAACCATCTGCGGAAGCCTTTTTTCCAACCATAATAGATGTACAATTTGCACCCACAAGTCTTTCGTTTTGGGCATTACTAATACATACAATTACTAATATTAACACTAACACTAATAAGAAGCTTTTTTTCATTATTGAAAATTTTTATGATAATTATATTTTCGCCGCGAAAGTACGTTTTTTTGATTAACGATGAAAACTGAAAGAAAGAAAAGAGGCGACATTACCGAATGTCGCCTCCCCCTTTTGATATTTAGTCAGAGTATGAATTATTTAATGCCAAGTTTTTTCTTAATCTCTTTTGGAATACCATCTTTATGAACCAAAATATTCATTGTCTTA
>CADBTU010000039.1 GCA_902797625.1 uncultured Bacteroidota bacterium
ACGCTACTGTTACTGGTACCACTCCGACCATTTAGGAAGCAGCAGCTGGATAACTGGCTCACTTGGTGAAGCGGTGCAACACCTGCACTATCTCTCTTGGGGCGAGGAGTTTGTAGACCAACGGACGACAGACTTCTCCGCCCGTCACACCTTCTCCGCCAAAGAGAAGGATACGGAGACGGGGTATTCCTATTTCGGGGCACGGTACTATTCTTCTGAGTTGAGTATCTGGTTAAGTGTGGACCCGATGTTGGATAAGTATCCATCTTTGAGTCCTTATGTTTACTGTGCGAATAATCCAGTAATGCTGGTGGATCCAGACGGGGAGGATATTATCGGAGCATTAGTTGGTTGCTTAGTGGGTACAGCTACAGAAATTATTTCACAAACTATTGCTAATGGAATGGAAAACCTGTCTAAAGGAAAAGGTTTTTTCAACGAATGGGGCGACAATATGGACTGGGCCGATGTTGGCATTTCTGCAGCTACTGGTGCTTTAGACGGTTTAGTACCTGGGGCGGGGAAGTTGATTGGACAATTTGCTGGTGATGCCGCAAAAGCAGCTTTTGATTTAAAAAAAGAAGAAGGTAATCTTAAATTGCGTTCTCCTTTCAGAAAAGGTGATTATCATAAATCATGGACTGCTACAGGAGTGGATTTTGTTACAAATGTTGCAGGAACTCTTATGGGAAAGGTCAATGGTTTGGACAACTTATCCAAAGAATTGGGAACTTTTTCAGATGGTTGGTTTGGTGGTTTTTTGTTCGTAAGTTCTTTTCAAGGCTCTTTGTCAGGCTTGTCGCGTGGAACTCAGAGATTGATAGAAAAGAAATTCTTTCCTAATGTTCATAAAAAGCGACAACTGCCCAATCAAAACACATCGTCTCCTATTGAGAATTCAAATCAAGGTTGTGTTACAATAGGACGTGTTGTCTTAAATAAATGGTATTATGTTCGATAATACATTGTTTTCCATCACTACTGTCCCGTTAAAATTGCAAATGTATAAGATTCTCATTCTTACTAAATCTAACGAATTGAAAATGAGAAAAGGTTTTCACTCTTTCTTTAATGGCAAACTGATGCTTCATTTCAAATCCGTTTAATTCAAACAGCGGGTGCAGTACATTAATATTTAACAAGTTACAATAATATTTCACAATTTTAACGGGACACTATTGGTTTTCCATCATGAAAAAAAATAGAAAAAACAGTAAACGGGACATACTTGCTGTAATATGCATACAAATTGCTTGCTTACTACCGATTGTTTTCATATTGTTATTTCAGGAGTTATTTCAGGACGTTTCCTTAGAAAATTACCTGAGACGTGCTAAAAAAAAGCAGCAATCAATAGAAGAAGGTATTATCGTTTATCAACATAATTGTAGGCTAAGTTCAGGATATAAATATTTGTTTTTACTCAAAACGAAAGATGGGAAAAGCTATGAAAAAGTTTGTTCCCCTTATTTTCCAAATGATTATCGAGGATATTCTGGGCTGGCTTACAAATGTTACTACTATTCTGATAATCCAAAAAAAGGGCTGACATATGTTTTTTGGGAATATCCTGTTCATGAAAGTCCACCTCTATTTTCTACGATAGGATATATTACAGAAATTCCCAGTCAGAGCAAGGAGAAGAAACAAAAACAAGTCTTTTCTATTCATTTCGCTTATTCAGCAGTGGATTCTCTTGGAAATTCCTGTTGGTATAAGGAAAATGAGTGTCTTCCTGAAAAGTATCTCCCTGTTTGCCGCTATTTAATGGATAATAAAATTGCGGTCAATTTCTTAGCATATCCAATCACATATAAGGATGAAATAGGTGGTTCCGCGTATTTAACCTATGAAGCACCATTTGTTATGTGTATAGACAGAGACTCGTTAGATTCTATTATGGCTATCAGGTAGATTTCTCAGGGCGGCCAGGCACGCTATCCGTTCAAATTTCACACTTCGTGCTCATAACCTATCGTTGTCGCGGTATTGTTGAAGATGAAAACGCAGTCAAACAGCACGAAAGCTTTTTCCCCATAACCGTCCTCAAATCTGCCAGACGTTTAGATCATCTTTGCCTAAGCATCGGTTATGGCAAAGTTAACTAACCATCTGCATCAATGCCGTGGGCAAAGTCATCCTCCAAGAGGACGGCAGCGGCTGGCAAATTTTTAAATATGGAAAACTTGGCGAAGTTGTTGAAAATATTCGTACATTTGCGCTGCCGTTTGAGAATCAATCTTACACTTTCAAGATGCAGTACGAGTACGACAGTTGGAACCGCATACAGAAGATGACCTACCCCGACGGGGAGGAGGTTTATTATGAGTATAATCTCGGCGGAATGTTGAAAAAAATGAGTGGTAACAAGAAAGGAGTTCAGTACACTTACATTGACAGCATCGCCTATAACGAGTTCGAGCTGAAAAGCGCGGTTTTCTACGGCAATGGCACACGCACACGCTACGAGTATGATACGCTACAGCGGCTAAAACGCCTGCTTTCCGAGTGTGCCGACGGTGTGATGCAGGAT
>CADBTU010000040.1 GCA_902797625.1 uncultured Bacteroidota bacterium
AATAGTTCAGAAATTACTATTGAGAATATCTCTTCTATGATTCGTGAAATAAGAGATTCAAAACTTCCAGACTACAAAAAGATAGGCAATTGTGGTAGTTTCTTTAAGAATCCAATAATTTCAAAGAAAGATTGTGAAAAATTATTAGAGAAATATCCAGATTTAGTTGTGTTTGATACATCAGATAATAGCAAGAAACTTGCTGCTGGTCAGCTGATTGAAAAAAGTGGCTGGAAAGGTAGAAAAATAGGAAATGTGGGTGTTTATCCTAAACAAGCATTAGTATTAGTAAATTACGGAGATGCCACGCCCGATGAAATCCTCAATCTTTCTGATATGATAATCAGAGATGTGAGAGAAATTTTTAATGTAGAGTTGGAGAAAGAAATTAACTGTGTTTAATTTTATCAAAATCTAAACTTTATTTGTGGGGAATTTTTAATTTCTGTCCTATCTTTATAGCATTTTTATTTGAAAGATTATTATACTGAGCTATATCATTTGCTGTTGTACCGTATCGGCGCGCAATAGAAGATAATGTATCTCCTTGTCGGATAGTATATGATGTGTAATTGATTTGGTTTTGAACAGTATTGATATGTTGCTTATCTTGAATTGTTTGTTGAGTTTCCGCTACTTTTGTTGTATCTGAAACAGAAGTTTGAACTATAGCATTAGTAGTATCGTGAACAGTTGGTTTAGGATTCGCAATACGAACTGTTGTTCCTTTCTTTACTAAAAGTTTTTGACCAATTCGCAAATTATTATTATGAAGACGATTGAGTGATTTTATTGAAGATACGGAAGTATTGTATTTTGAAGCAATTTTACCGAGAGTTTCACCTTTTTTTACGATATGATACTTATTTGGGCTTTTTTGAACAATGGTTCCATCTTCTTCAACTATAGTGTTAGATGCGATTAGATTTTTAGTAGGATTGAAATACAAATCGTGATTATAGCGTGATATAGAATCACTCATTGCAATATACCTTAGAACATCATTAGATTGAAGCCGGAGAGGCATTAAAGAATTATTGAAAGCAGGGATAATATCGCGTTTATATTGAGGATTGAGTGATTTTATTTCATCATAGCTAATATTAAGAACTTCTGATATTTGTCGGAAATGTATTTCATTGGCAATCATTAAAGTATCAACATCTGTTGGAATAGTGATTTTTGCTGGTTGAATACCATAAAGATTATGGTAAGTCATCATATACATAGCACCAATAAAGGCGGGAAAATAATTTTGAGTTTCGCGTGGAAGATAATTACAGATACCCCAAAAATCGGTTTTGCCGCCAGAGCGTTGAATAGCCTTTCTAACGTTACCTGCACCACAGTTATAAGCAGAAATTGCTAACCCCCAATCGCCAAAAATCTTATATAGATCGCGGAAATGCCTTGCAGCCGCATCTGTAGCCTTATAGGGGTCGCGTCTGTCATCAACGTATGTATTAACCTCTAAACCATACAACTTACCTGTACCGTGCATAAATTGCCAAATACCTGTCGCCCCAGCTGGAGAGACAGCGGTAGGATTCAGTGCTGACTCAATTATTGTAATATATACTAACTCCTCAGGTAGGCCATATTTATCAAAAATAGCTTTCATCCAAGGGTAATAATATTGCGCCAGACCTAAAACAACTGATGAACTTCGTTGTCGCTGAACAGAATAGAGCTCAATAAATCTTTTAACTCTTTCATTATATACAACTTTGATGGGGGAATTTATTTCACTAAGGCGTTTATATATAAGAGAATCGTTGTTATCATATTTTGTGGTATCATCGGTTAATTTTGAGAGTATTGAATTTTGATTTGCTAAATCACGTTTGATATACCAAATATTAAGCAATGAATCCATAATTCTTATCTCGTGCCGCGCAAAAATCTCCATATTTTCATTTATAGAATTTAATGAAGAACTATCAGATTCAGGTTTACTCTCCTGCGCTCGTATAAAAAAAGGTACTGTGCTTAATAATATGATTATCAAATATTTATATTTCATAATATTATTTTTACAAAAACAAAAAGCGGGATTTTAATTTAAAATCCATTGGAAAAAATAGAATTTTGCCTTTTTGAAACTGCAAAGATATGTTTTTTCAACGAAAAAATCAACTACTTTATTGTGTAGTTATTCCATTTTAATTCTTGACCCTCTTTGAATAAAGTAACAATGGTTGAAATTCCATCTTCGTTATATTGTTGCCAGATTCCTTCTTGGAGACCATTTTTATAAGTTCCTGTCAGTCTTACATTGCCATTTTCCCAATATAAAGTGTATTTACCATCGAGGATATTGTCAGAATAATTTATTTCAGAAGCAATTTTTCCTGTTTCGTAGAAAGATTTCCACGTTCCACTACGTAACCCACCTTCATAAACACCTGTTTCGATGGCATTTTGGTTAACGTAGGTCCATTTTCCTTCCTCAAAACCAGCAATGTATTGTCCAAGGGTAATAATTTTGTTTTCTTCATCATATTCTACATATCGTCCTTCTAATTCACCTGCTTCGTAGTAAGCAACAACCATAGTATCACCTGAAGGATAAAACCAAAACCAATCGCCAGATTTTTTGCCTTTAGAGTCGTAACTTCCTGATATTTCAATTTTTTTATCTGGAAAATAGAACAACCATTCGCCAACTTGCCGTGAATTTTTATAATTTCCTTTTGAACGAAGTTCACCAGTGGGATAGTACTCTTTCCATAAGCCTTGGCGCAGGCCGTTGAGGTCGGTGATTCCCTCGTAGCGAAGCCAACCATCTTGATATTGATACCCATTAACCACTTTGCCTAATGTATCAAAATCTCTGCGAATACCATCTGGACGTCCATTATAATAAGTGGCAGAAATTGCTACTCTTCCATTTGAATGATAGGTCTGACGTTGTTCTAATTGTTTGGTTTCCTTAGCATCTTGCAAGAGATTGTCATGTTCAAATTTTTCAACATATAATAAGTCTCCATTCTCATTGTAGTACTTAAAAAATCCGTGTTTTTTGTTATTGAGATATTGAGCTTCGATTTTTAGATTACCATTATCCCAAAAATATTTCCAACCACCTTGTTTTAGGCCAAACTTATCGGTTTTATTTATAGTTTCGCGCCGACTTCGCACTCCGCGGTAATATCTTGTAACTGCTACAACAAGACCAGTGTCATTAAATTCTTTCGACAAGCCATTAGGTAAACCGTTTTCGTAAGGAATAGTTTTTAAGAGAGTACCATCTTTTTTATAGGTGTTAACAGAAGCAATTATGGTATCTTGATGCCATTGCGTTACAGTGTACTCATTTTCATTATAAACAATTTGCTCTCCGTTCTTTTTGCCTTCAGAATAGTGGACTTTCATCTTAAAAGATGAATCATCGTTGTAAAAAATCCATAAACTATCAAGTTGAAAATTTTTGCGATTGCCTTCAGAAATTAAAGTTCCTCTTTCGTTATAAGATTTCCACCAGCCTTCAGGTTTTCCATCAACAATGCGCCCCTCTGAAGATTTTATTCCAGAGGGATAGTAAAATATTTTGTAATCATCAAAAAAAATGGAATCTTGGGCGGTGCCAGATACCCAAACAATAAATAACACAACCCCAAGAATCCACTTTTTCATAAATAAACACTTACTATCTTGTACCAGAGAACTTTACAATACTAATTCTCGTATTCAAAGTTGCCAGTACAACAATTTCGTAATACATATCAACATCAACGTGGTTGCCAGAGAATTTAGTTTCAATTTTAACATTTTTAATTTGTTCTGTAGTCTTATCATAAATATTATTACTTCCAGCAATTCCTTGAAGCAGAGTAGTGATATAATCCATATTTGCGCTATTTGTTTTATAAACGGTAGGGGAAATTTGCTCCAAAGGAACAACGCTATAAAGCAATAAACCTGGATTAAGTGGATTGTTTACAAACAACATTGTACCATCTTTAGTAATATTGTTTGTTACAAAAGTAAATGTTCCTAAATATTGACCTGCGTAAGGATTTTTGTCGGAACAAGCGGTCAAAGCGAGAACCGCAACAATCATTAAAATAAAAAACTTTTTCATTTTTTATGTTTTTTTGTGATAAAATTTATTTAAACATCTGAGTTTCAATAAGTTCACAGATTATATGTCCAATCAAAATATGACTTTCTTGTATGCGTGGGGTGTCTTTAGAAGGTACATTAAGCAAAATATCAGCATAGTTTTTCATATCACCGCCATCTTCACCAGTCATGGCAATAATTCCCATTTCAAATTCTTTGGCAGTTTGAAAAGCATTAACAATATTTTTGGAGTTACCAGAGGTTGAAATTCCAACCACAACATCGTTTTTTTTAGCAGTTCCTTCGAGTAGTCGAGAGTAGATAAGGTCATATCCAAAATCATTGGCTACGGCGGTCAAATAGGAAGTGTTACAATGTAGGGCTTCTGCATTCAAAGGCTGACGGTTGAAATAGAAACGCCCCGACAATTCAGCAGCTAAATGTTGAGCATCGGCAGCGCTTCCGCCGTTGCCACAAAAATAAACTCTTCCGCCATTTTTTAATGATTTTATAATCATATTGGCAGATTCTTGAATTTGTTTTAAGAAAGACTCATCATTCAGTATTGACTGTTTAGTCAAAATACTATCAATTATTGATTGTTTGATTCTATTATTCACACCACTAATTATGAAAACAAAATTAAAGACTCTGAAAGAGTGTATATGTTAAAAGACCGCGCAAAGGTACTTTTTTTTTTGAAAAATACTCTTTTATTATTTATTTTCGTGAAAAAATCAGAATTATACTCAATATAATTGTAAATCAATGTCAATAATTCTGTGAAAAATATAGTATGTTTAAAATTATAATTCTAAATATCCATAAACAAAAAATAAAGAGCAGATTCAGATAAGCTTATTGATATGGTATAGAAGAATCTCAATATCTATATTTTTTGAGTTATTATTAAATAGCTTGTAAGTGGAATAAATAGAAAGTTAAATCAAAAGGATATTATTCTTTAATTCCATAAGCTAAATCTCCAGCATCTCCGAGTCCAGGAACTATGTATGAGTGAGCAGTTAGTTCTTCATCAACAGCTCCTATCCAGAAAGTACATTTTTCAGAATTAAGTTTACTCAGAACATAGTCTAATCCTTGTTTGCTTGCGATAATACTAACGATGTGAGTATGTTTAGGTTCACCTTTTGTTAATAGTTCATCGTAAGCGAGAGTTAGAGATTGTCCAGTAGCCAACATAGGGTCGCATAGAATCAGAGTTTTTTCATCTAAATCTGGGGCAGAGAGATAATCAATTTGAATTTCAAAAGTTCCATCTTTATAATATTTTCTAAAGGCAGAGATAAAAGCATTTTCTGCGTGGTCGAAGTAGTTAAGAAATCCTTGGTGAAAAGGTAATCCAGCGCGTAAGATTGTAGCTAAGATAGGTTTTTCCATCAATCTAGGAATTTTTGCTATTCCCAGCGGGGTAATCACATCTTGTTCTTCGTATTGCATAACTTTGCTTATTTCGTATGCAAATATTTCGCCAATACGTTCTAAATTTCTTCTAAAGCGCATACTGTCAGTTTGTACTACTACATTTCGTACTTCGGAGATATATTCGTTTAATAGGGAATTTTTATTTCCCAGAATTTGTAGATTATTCATAAAGAAAGATTTTAATGGTATTTTTTAATTATTTGTCAAAGACGCGCTCGAAGATAGTAGGAACCTCTTTCAGATAATATTCAAGAGTAAAGCATTTGTCCAATTCTTCGTTAGAGAAATATTGTTTAATAGTTTCGTTTTGAAGGAGCAATTCTTTATAATCAAGAGATTCAAACCAAGCTTTCATTGCAATAGGTTGAACGAGGTCATAGGCACTTTCTCGAGCAAAGCCCTTGTTAATAAGAGCAGTCATCACTCGTTGTGCAAAAATAACTTTGTGAGTAATATAGATATTTTTCAGCATATTTTCTGGGTAAACCACGAGATTTTCAAGAATGTTGCCGAATCGAAATAGCATATAGTCGAGTAAAATGGTAGCATCAGGGAGCATAATACGTTCAGCCGAAGAATGGGAGATGTCGCGTTCATGCCAGAGAGGTACATTTTCGTATGAACTAAGCATATATCCGCGAATAACTCTTGCGCAGCCGCACATATTTTCGCTACCAATAGGATTTCTTTTGTGGGGCATAGCAGAAGATCCTTTCTGTCCTTTGCCAAAAGATTCTTCGGCTTCTCTTAGTTCTGTGCGTTGCCAATGGCGTACTTCCGTTGCCATCTGTTCTATAGTAGAGGCAATAAGGGCTAATGTAGCCATATAGTGAGCGTGTCGATCACGTTGTAGAACCTGAGTTGATATTTTTGCAGAGTTGATGCCAAGTTGTTCACAAACATAATCTTGCACAAAAGGTGGAGTATTTGCGAAATTGCCAACAGCACCGCTTATTTTTCCACATTCTACGTCTGTAGCGGCGAATTCAAAACGCTCAATATTTCTTCGCATTTCTTCATACCACAAAGCCCATTTAAGGCCTAAAGATGTTATATCTGCGTGTACTCCGTGGGTTCGCCCGATGCATGGAGTATCTTTAAATTCGTATGCCCTTTTTCTTAGAATTTCAATAAAACGTTGGAGTCCTTTTCTAATGATGTTATTTGCCTGTTTCAAAAGGTATCCGTTAGCAGTGTCAACAACATCGGTTGAAGTTAAACCATAGTGGATCCATTTTTTTTCTTCTCCGAGAGATTCGCTAACGGTTCGTGTGAAAGCTACTATATCATGTCTTGTTTCTTTTTCTATTTCATAGATTCTTTGAATATCAAAGGAGGCTTTTTTGCGAAGTTTTTGTACATCTTCTTCAGGAATAATTCCTAATTTGCACCAAGCAGCTGCAGCTTCAATTTCAACTTTTAAATAAGCGCCAAATTTATTTTCTTCTGTCCAGACTACACTCATTTCTGGGCGTGAATAACGTGGTATCATCTATAATATTTTTTTTGCAAACATACACAAATTTCAAATATATCACAGATATAAGTTATAATTTTAGTAGTTAGAAGAAAATTTATCTAATGGCAATAAAATCTTTTATTTTTTGTTTGACAAGTCTCAAATCAATTTTTGTACTGATATAATGTTTAAAATCTTCTATAGAGTCATCGGGTTTCACTTCAACGCGGCGCAAAAAATATTGATTTTCTGTTTTGTTTTTTCGTCCCCATAGAGTTGTTAAAGCTGCTTCGTAATCACAATTGCGCAACAATTCGGCTGTTGCAAAGCCTAAATCTTTACGTTGTCCGTATGGAAATGCAAAATATTTAACCCTTTTTTTTAGATTCTCCTCTATTATCAATTTAGATTCTTTTAGTTCTTTAATGGTTTCTATTTCTGATAAATATCTAAAGGAGGTGTGTTTTAGACCATGTGAGCCAAAAGTAAAGAGGGAATTTTCTGAAAGTTTAGATAAAGTTTGCCAATCAAGGATACTTATTTTTTTAAACCCAGGTAGGTGAGAGTCCCAAGTGTTGTATTGATTAACGTAGAGAGCTGGCACAAACACAGAGATAGGTATATTAAGTTTCTGAATTATAGGAAGAACATGAGTATAGATATTAGAATAAGCATCGTCGAAAGTAATAGTCGCAATGTTATTACCAACATTTTTATTAAGAATATAAGAGTTGAGGTCGGTAATATGCCAATTTTGTTTTAGAAAAGAGAGTTGTTTTTTGAAGTTTTCAGCGGAGACAGTATTAAATCCGCTTTTATCGTCCACATTATGGTACATTAAAATCATAAGAAGAATTATTAAAATGAAAAGTCAGGTTAAAAACCTGACTTTTTGTTCAGCAGGGGAAGAGAGATTCGAACTCCCATCAATGGTTTTGGAGACCACTATTCTGCCCTTAAACTATTCCCCTGTAAATGGGGGGAAATCTCCCCCATTTTGTATAAAATTTTAATATTAGTCTAAGATTTCTGTAATTTGACCAGCACCTACGGTACGACCACCCTCACGGATAGCGAAGCGGAGGTTCATGTTCAAAGCGATTTCTGAGAGCAAGTCAACAGTAATTTCAACGTTATCGCCAGGCATCACCATTTCTACACCAGCAGGGAGAGTGATAGCACCAGTAACGTCAGTTGTACGGAAGTAGAATTGAGGGCGGTAGTTGTTTCCGAATGGAGTATGGCGACCACCTTCTTCTTTTTTCAATACATATACAGAAGCTTTAAATTTCTTATGAGGTTGAATAGAACCTGGTTTAGCAATAACCATACCACGGCTAATTTCGTCTTTATCAATACCGCGGAGCAACAAACCTACGTTATCACCAGCTTCACCGTCGTCAAGGATTTTACGGAACATTTCAACACCAGTAACAACTGATTTAAGTTTTTCAGCACCCATACCGATAATATCAACAGGGTCGCCAGTGTGAATAACACCAGTTTCGATTCTACCAGTAGCAACGGTACCACGACCTGTGATTGAGAACACGTCCTCAACAGGCATCAAGAAATCTTTATCGATATCACGTGGAGGAAGTGGAATCCAAGAATCAACAGCGTCCATAAGTTCAACAACTTTTTCAACCCACTTAGGTTCGAGGTTCAATCCACCGAGAGCAGAACCGCGGATAACAGGAGTATTATCACCGTCAAATCCGTAGAAAGAAAGAAGGTCGCGAATTTCCATTTCAACGAGGTCTAACAACTCAGGGTCGTCAACCAAGTCAACTTTATTCATAAAAACAACCATTTTTGGTACACCCACCTGTTTTGCTAACAAGATATGCTCACGAGTTTGAGGCATAGGACCATCGGTAGCAGCCACAACGAGGATAGCACCATCCATTTGAGCGGCACCTGTTACCATGTTTTTCACATAGTCGGCGTGACCAGGACAGTCAACGTGTGCGTAGTGACGGTTTGCTGTTTGATACTCAATATGAGCAGTGTTGATAGTAATACCGCGCTCTTTTTCTTCAGGTGCATTATCGATAGAATCGAATGATCTGAGTTCTGAGAGACCTTTTTCAGCCAAAACAGTTGTGATGGCAGCGGTTAAGGTAGTTTTACCGTGGTCAATGTGTCCGATTGTTCCCACATTTACGTGGGGTTTGGTACGTTCAAATTTTTCTTTTGCCATTTTTTATAAATTTTATGTTTTAAATACTACTTTCTTTTCGTAGAAGAGAGCCGTTGACGAGAGTTGAACTCGTGACCCCATCCTTACCAAGGATGTACTCTACCACTGAGCTACAACGGCTTATCTTTTAAAAAAGAACTTTCAATCTTTCTATATCTTTAAAAAGTTCGCAAAAATACAATATTTTTTTTAATCTAAGCGATTTATCTATTTTTTTTTTAAAATTTCTCTAACTTATTGATAGTCAATATTAAACTGTCGTACCAATAAGGTATTTCTATTTTAAGAAATTTTTTTATCTTTTTCAAATTAAACACAGAATAGTGAGGTCTGGTAGCTTTTGTTGGATATTCTGACGATAAAATTGGATTTATTTTACAATGCTTATTAGAAATTTTAGTTATGGCATTAGTAAAGTCGAACCAACTGCATATACCTTCATTGGCAAAGTGAAAATATTCTGTTTTCTCATCAGAAAAATCACATTCAGCAAGTTTCAGGATAACATTTGCTAAATCGCCAGCGTATGTAGGAGCTCCGATTTGGTCGTAAACAACATTTAGCTCATCGCGTTCATCGATGAGACGTAACATTGTTTTTACAAAATTATTTCCATACTCGGAATAAAGCCAAGAAGTTCTTATGATTACAGACCTACAGCCTATACGTTCTATTTCATCCTCGCCTGCGGATTTGGATTTTCCATATATAGACCTGGGATTTTTATTTTCATTTTCTGAATGGGGTATATTTTTTTCACCGTCAAACACGTAGTCGGTGGAAACATGTATGAGAAAACAGTTGTTGTTTTTTGCGGCTCTGGCAAGGTTTGCCACGGCATCGCGGTTAAGCAGAAAGGCCTTGTCTGGCTCCTCCTCCGCCTTGTCAACCGCTGTGTATGCGGCTGCGTTGATGATAATGCTGATGTCGTTTTCTCTTACAAAATCGCTGACCGCATTATAGTTAGTAATGTCAAGTGTATCGATGTCTGTGAAGAAAAAGGAGTAAGCATCTTGCCTTGAAGCGGAAGAATCTTGGATGCAACGCCCAAGTTGACCGTCGGCGCCGGTTATGAGTATGTTTTTCTTTTGCATATAATTAAAAATGCAGTGTTTTGTTTAATTAATAACTGTGTTATAAGCAACAACTTCGCCAAGTCTTTTTTAAGCAAAGTTTCGGGCAAAATTACATTTTATTCCTATAGAAGCTACTTTAATGAAGAACAAAAATGAGAATATAGGTTCAACTAATAAAGCAGTTGTTGCTAAAAGTGGTTTCTTCAAAGCATCGAAATATTACTTACAGCGTTAAATTGAAATATTCATATCGTTTCAAGGATTGTTAAAAATCGTATGAATAAGCGTCAAATTTGAAATTTCTTCGTTCCCAACGATGGACAAAAAGATAATCGGGAACCTTGGATAAAGTTTTGATAAAGAAGGTATTATGATTTGATGACACCAACCAGTCTGATAATTTGCCTGATTCGTAGGTGCTCCACGACCAATCCCACAAGTTTGAAGGGTTGAAGTCGAATTTTGTTGCCCAGCTTCCCACTCCCAATATCTCGTCTGAACCGTCTTGGTCGAAATTGCCAACATGTAGCAGGCCGCGATACGGATAAAGGCCTTCGCCTTCCGATTGCCCGTTGTTTGTCCAAAGTGTATTCCAAGTAGTGTTTGACGGCATGAATTCCATCAACTGCATCCAATCGTGATTCCCGCCCGTCAGCTGAACACATAGCAATTCATCGATTTCATCGTCATTAAAATCACCCACATAGTATTTGTCAACGGCTGACATTTGCCAAGAACCAAGGTAAGAACTTCCATTCCAAACACTCGCCCAACTCCATGTGTCTGTGTTAAATCTTTGACAGAGGGCAGACACCATGTTTCGGTTTCTTATGCACAACAAAGACGTGAAAGATGTGCCATTAAATTTTCCCGGCAGGATGACATCGCCTCGTGCGTAATACCAATTTCCTATGTATCCACTACCCATGTTTGTCCAAACATATTGCCAAGGGTCAGCAGGCTGCTGTGAATTGTATCGGAAAAAAGAAACCCAAGCTCCAGGAAGGTTCTGATAACAAAGAAGTTCGTCGTATCCGTTGCCATCTATATCACAGACCGTGAATTTGTCAACACTACGTATAACCCAACCTCCGATAGTGCCGGTCCAGACTTGTTCCCAGTGATCGATGTCATAGCTGTACAGAATGGCTGTTTGCTGTAATGTTTTTATCACCAATAATTCTTCTGCCTCATTGCCAAAGAAATTGCCAACCACAGCCGTGTCGTAGTTTGTTATCACCGGTATGCTTTGTTGGTTTGGATAACTGATATTTGTCCAATTTTTCTTCCAACCGTTGTAATTGATATGAGTGAGCTTCGCGGTTCCAACCATTCCATTCTCTACAAAAAACTGCTTTTCTGTGTATCCAGTCTGTGTCACCCGTATTTCACCGATTGTGTCATCTGGCATTGTGTGTATAGTGTAGCAACCGTTTTCATCTGTAAATGTCGAGAACGATGAAGAATAGTCGTTCGTCCACGCCGCCACATAAGCGTCTTGTATAGGATTGTTGTATTCGTCAATAACATAACCACTTACATTGCTCACTGGGTTATTTGTGATATTGTAATAGTTGCCCGGCCTTGAACAACGATTGGTTACAGCTCTTGTATGGTACGTCGGAAATACAGAATGAACCATTTTCAGGCTGTCTTGCGGGAA